>NZ_JBSVXS010000018.1:0-82875 GCF_054070155.1 Pseudomonas sp. SDT291_1_S447 | reverse complement strand
GGTTTTGTGGGTGCCACAGATTATGTGAACACCCCAAAAACCTGTGGGAGCTGGCTTGCCAGCGATGGGGGCAACTCGGTTTTATTCGGGATTACGATTCCAGTACTTGAACAACGGCTCCGCCAGAAACAGCACAAACAGCAACCGCATCACCTGCATCGCCGTCACCAGCGGCACCGACAATTGCAGCGTCTCCGCCGTCAGACTCATTTCGGCAATCCCGCCGGGCATCATGCCCAGCGTCAGCGAACGCAGATCCAGATGGGTCAGCGCACTCAACCCCAACGCCGCCAGCGTGGCGATCAACATGGTCAACGCCGTGCCAATCAACGTCCGCCCCATGAAGGAAGGCGCGCGGCGGAAGAACTGCCGGTTGAAGTGACAGCCCAAGCCGCTGCCAATCAGCCACTGGCCAATCTGACTGCCACCATTGGGTAAACCGATGTGCAAATCCCAGCCAATGCTCACCGCCGCGCTCACCAGCAACGGCCCGAACAGCCACGGATTCGGTTGGCGCAAACGCTGCCAGAGCCACGCGAGCAAACCGCCCGCCGGAAACAGAATCGCCAGCCAGCGCCAATCGACGCTTCCAGCGTGGGAAATCGGTGTACCGTCGCCGAGCAAATATTTGAACGCCGCCGGCACGCACAAGACCACCACCAGCACCCGCAAACTTTGCCCCGCCGCGACATGGCTGAGCATCGCGCCATTACGCGCGCCAAGGTTGACCATCTCCCCGGAACCGCCGGGCATGCTGGAGAAAAATGCGGTGGCGCGATCCTCACCGGTGCGGCGCATCAACCACACGCCGACCACCGCCGAGACACTGGTGACCAGCGCCCCAAAGAAGATCAAACCAAAATGACTGAGCACCTGCTCCATCACCATCGGGGTGAAGTGCAGGCCGATGCCGATGCCGACAATCCACTGGCCGCACTTGCGGCCGCCAGGGATTTCGGTGAGTTGCCACGGGGTCAGGCAGCGCACGAGGATGATCGCCAGCAAGGAGCCGACCATCCACGGCAGTGGCCAGCCGATCTGGCTGGCGAGGTAACCGCCGAGCAGACCGACCAGCGGGGTTCCCCACCAGGATTTCAGTGAGGCGCGATCAAACATCGGCAATGGCGCGACGCGCGACCGAACGTTTGCGCCAGATGCGCAACAGTGGCATCAGCAGCATGATCGCGGTCAGCACCCAGACACCGAAAGTGATCGGGCTCGACCAGAGGATTTCCAGCGCACCGTTGGAAATCGACAGCGCACGACGCAGGTTCTGCTCCATCAGACCGCCGAGAATGAAGCCCAGCAGCACCGGCGACAACGGGAAGTCGAGCTTGCGCAGGATGTAGCCGAAGATGCCGATGCCGACCATCAGGAACAGGTCGAACGTGGTGGCGTGCACCGCGTAAACGCCGATCCCGGTGATGATCGCGATCACCGGCACCAGTGCCCAGTTCGGCACGGCAAGGATGCGGGTGAAGATGCGGATCATCGGGATGTTGAGGATCACCAGCATGATGTTGGCGATGAACAACGAGGCGATCAGGCCCCAGACGATGTCGGGCTGTTGCTGGAACAGCAGCGGGCCCGGGGTGATGTTGTACAGCGACAGCGCGCCGATCATCACCGCCGTAGTGCCCGAACCTGGCACGCCCAGCGTCAGCATCGGCACCAACGCGCCACAGGCCGAAGCACCGATGGCAGTTTCTGGCGCGGCGAGGCCACGGGCATCACCCTGACCGAATTTGCCGCTGGCACCGGCGATGCGTTTTTCGGTCATGTAGGCCACGGCGCTGGCCAGCGTTGCACCGGCACCTGGAAGCACGCCCATGATGAAACCGAGCAGACCGCAACGGATGTTCACGACGAACACCGAAGACGCTTCCTTGAAGTTGAACATCATCCGCCCGGTAGCTTTCACTGCTTCCTGGCCGCGATGGGTTTTCTCCAGCAGCAACAGAATCTCACTGACCGAGAACAGACCCAGCACCAATACGACGAATTGAATGCCATCAGTCAGGTGAATGTTGTCGCCGGTGAAACGGTACACGCCGCTGTTGGCGTCGATGCCGACGCTCGACAGGAACAGGCCGATCAATGCCGCGATAAAGGTTTTCAACGGTCGATCCCCGGCCATACCGCCGAGACAGACAATCGCAAACACCATCAGCACGAAGTATTCCGCCGGGCCGAAGGCAATCGCCCATTTCGCCAGCAACGGCGCGAACAGGACCATGCCGCAGGTGGCGATAAACGCGCCGATAAACGAACTCCACGCCGACAGCGATAGCGCCACACCGGCAAGGCCTTTACGGGCCATCGGGTAACCGTCGAGGGTGGTCATCACGGTCGATGCTTCGCCGGGAATGTTCAGCAGGATCGAGCTGATCCGGCCGCCGTATTCACAGCCCAGATACACCGCTGCGAGCAGGATCAGCGCCGACTCCGGCGGCAGGCCGAGCGCAAATGCGATCGGGATCAGCAGTGCCACGCCATTGATCGGGCCAAGGCCCGGCAGCAGGCCGACGACGGTACCGATCAGCGTGCCGGTCAGGGCCGTGACCAGGTTGTACGGGCTCAGCGCGACGCCGAAGCCTTGACCCAAATAACCGAGGGTATCCATATCAGTTCTCCAGCACGTCGAGCAGGCCAAGGGGCAGCGGAACGTCCATCACACGGTCGAACAGCAGGTACAGACCGATGGCCATCAGCGTGGTCACCACGATGCTCGGCATCCAGCGACCGCCATACAGACGCGCCATCGGAATGCCGATAAGGATGCTGCTGAGGATGAAACCCAGCGGTTCGAACAGACCGGCGAACACCAGCAGCAGTGCGACGCAGATAGCAATCTTGGTCAGGGTTTCGCGATCCAGTGGCGGCTCGTCTTCACTGTGTTTGATCGGCGCCGGGCGAAACACCATGTACAGCAGCGCCGCGCCCATCAGGCCGAGCATCAGCAGAGGGAAAGCACGCGGGCCGACCGGTTCGTAGGAAAAGGCCGCTTGGTACGGCCACGCCATCAATGCCAGGCCGGCACAAACCAGCAACAACACGGAGGCGAAAATGCGTTGAATAAGCATGGGAGCTCCTGTGCCGCGTCCCCGCAACCGGGAACGCAGCCGCTAGACAGAGGCGATCACTGGATCAGGCCGAACTCTTTGGCCAGCACTTTGTAGTCCGCAACCTGCTTCTTCACGTAGGTGTCCAGCTCCACGCCGGTCATGGCAAACGGGAACAGTTCACGCTGATCGCGCAGCGTGGCGAACTCATCGGAGGCCAGCAGTTTGTCGAACGAGTCTTTCCACCAGGCGTAGTCTTCATCGCTGACTTTTGGCCCGAGGTAGAAGCCGCGCACCACCGGCCAGACGATGTCGTAGCCTTGCTCGCGAGCGGTCGGGATGTCTTTCATTTCCGGCTCGTCGAGGCGCTTGTCGGCGAACACTGCGAGCAGGCGCATGTCACCGCTCTGGATATGCGGCATGGAGTCGGAGATGTCGGTACTGCCGACCTGGATGTGACCGCCGAGCAGGGCGGTAGCGATTTCGCCGCCACCTTCGAGGGCGACGTAACGCAGGTCGCGTGGGTTGATCCCGGCAGCCTTGGCGATCAGTGCGGTTTGCATCCAGTCCTGGCTGCCAACGGTGCCGCCGGAACCGATCACCACCGAGCTTGGATCTTTCTTCAGTGCCTGAACGAGATCGTCGAGGGTCTTGTAGGGCGAATCGCTTTTCACCGCGATGGCGCCGTAGCTGGTGCCGACCGCTGCGAGCCAGCGCACGTTGGTTTCATCGAAACGACCGAACTTGCCTTGAGCCAGGTTCAGCAACGAACCGCTCGACCACGCCACCAGCGTGCCGGCATCCGCCGGACGTTGCGCGACCACGGCGTTGTAGGCCACCGCGCCGACACCGCCGGGCATGTAGGTCACACGCATCGGCTTGCTCAGCAGTTTCTGGTTGACCAGTGCGCTCTGCACCAGTTTGCAGGTCAGGTCGAAACCACCGCCGGGGGAGGCCGGTGCGATACATTCCGGACGTTTCGGTTCGGCCATCAGTTGGCCGGCAAACAGGATGCAACTGGCGGCCAGTGCAACTTTACGCAGTGACAGGTTCATTCGATTCTCCACGGGCATTGTTGTTATTCGACGTGTTTTTCACTTACGGGCGTTTACCAAAGGGCAACGCTGTAGCTCACCAGCAAACGCACTTCGTCTGCATCGCGAGCCGAGTAGTTGGAGCGGTAAGTGGCATTACGCAAACGCACGGCGACATCCTTCAAGGCGCCGCTTTGTACTACATATTTGATCTCGGTGTTGCGTTCCCACTCTTTGCCTTCTTCACCGTTTTTGAGCTTGATGTTGTCACCGCTCAAGTAGCGGCTCATGAAGCTCAGGCCAGGGATGCCGAGTTTGGCGAAGTCAAAGTCGTAGCGTGCCTGCCAGGAGCGCTCTTCGGCGCCGGCGAAGTCGTTGATCTGCACGAAGTTGACCAGATACGGGTCGCTGCCATCGACATAAGGGAAAGCGCTGTCGCCAGACATATGCTGATAACCGGCGCTGAACTTGTGGCCGCTCAGCGCGTAGCTGACCAGACCGTTGAGCGAGCGGTTGTCGATCTCGCCGCCACGGGCTGCGCCTTGGTCATCACTGACGGCAAAACGCAGGTCGGTGGCAAAAGTACCTGGCCCCATCGGACGCGAGGCGACCAGACCGAAGAAATGCTGGTTGTAGACTTCGTCGAGTTGGGCGAAGTGGTAACTGCCGGTGATCTTGTCGGTGAACTTGTAGTCCACGCCGCCAAAGTCGAAGTGTTTACCGGCCGCGGTACCAGCGAAACGGCTGTTCTTGTTGTTCAGGGCGATGTCCTCGAAATCGGTGCTGTCGCGATCCTTGGCTTTCTCCAGACGGCCGCCGGTGAAGGTCAGGTTCTTGATCTCTTTGGAGGTCAGCAAGCCACCTTCAAAGGTCTGCGGCAGGATGCGCCCGTCGTTCGGTTTGAGAATCGGCAGTTCGGGGATCAGGCTGCCGATTTTCAGTTCCGTGGCAGAGATTTTTACTTTGCCGGTCAGGCCGACTTTTGAGTACTCGTCCGCCGCGCGCCCGTCATCGTGGGTTGGCAGCAGGCCGGTGCCGGTGCGGTCCGGGCTTGAATCAAGTTTTACCCCGAGCATGCCTAAAGCATCGACACCGAACCCTACGGTGCCGTCGGTGTAACCCGATTGCAGATTGAGCATGAAACCCTGGGCCCATTCGTCACGCTTGGATTGCTGGGCGCTGGTGCCATCGCGAAAGTCGCGGTTGAAATACATGTTGCGGGTTTCGAAAGTGGCGCTGCTGTCTTCAATGAAGTCGGCAAAACTCAACGGCGAAAAACCGGCAAGGGCGGCGGCACTGACGAGGGCGGTGTGGCTGAAACGGGAAGGGCGAACAGGCGTGGACGCCTGAGGCTGCATGGACGGCATGCGGGTGTACTCCGTTTATTGTTCTTATTGGTCGAAAACGCTTCGAGGCGTTTTTCTTTGCGCTGTGTGGCATCAGCGACGGCAGTCGGAACTGTCCGTGGGCCGACTGTAACCAGCTAACCTTTCGCTAACCTTTCAGCAGACTTTCAAGGTTTTCGGGCTTCACAGCGGCGGTTGCGGCTGTAAACTCCGCGGCAAAGCGTGGCGTCGGCCATCCCTGAACGAGGTAAAAATCCA
Source organism: Pseudomonas sp. SDT291_1_S447 (assembly GCF_054070155.1). Taxonomy (NCBI): domain Bacteria; kingdom Pseudomonadati; phylum Pseudomonadota; class Gammaproteobacteria; order Pseudomonadales; family Pseudomonadaceae; genus Pseudomonas; species Pseudomonas sp. SDT291_1_S447. The sequence goes on along the minus strand of NZ_JBSVXS010000018.1, from coordinate 77,175 downwards.
TGCGTGTCCTGCTCGTCGAAGACCATCTGCAACTGGCCGAAAGTGTCGCTCAGGCGCTCAAGAGCACCGGTCTGACCGTGGATGTGTTGCACGATGGCGTGGCCGCCGATCTGGCGCTGGGCAGTGAGGAATACGCCGTGGCGATCCTCGATGTCGGCCTGCCGCGCATGGACGGTTTCGAGGTGCTCGCGCGTTTGCGCGCTCGCGGCAAGAATCTGCCGGTGCTGATGCTGACCGCGCGCAGCGATGTGAAGGATCGCGTCCACGGCCTCAATCTGGGGGCCGACGATTACCTCGCCAAACCGTTCGAACTGACCGAACTGGAAGCTCGGGTGAAAGCTCTGCTGCGGCGCAGTGTGCTCGGCGGCGAACGCCAGCAGCGTTGTGGCGTGCTGGCCTATGACCTCGACACCCGGCGCTTCACCCTCGGCGAAGATTTGCTGACCCTGACATCCCGCGAGCAAGCAGTGCTGGAAGCGCTGATCGCCCGGCCAGGTCGGGTCATGAGCAAGGAGCAATTGGCCGCACAGGTGTTCGGTCTCGACGAAGAGGCCAGCCCCGACGCTATCGAAATCTACGTGCACCGCTTGCGCAAGAAACTCGATGGCCAACCCGTCGCCATCGTGACTTTCCGCGGCCTCGGTTACCTGCTGGAAAGCCGCGATGCATAAGCCCAGCAGCCTGCGCTGGCGCTTGCTGTGGAACCTCGCATTGCTGCTGGTGGTGCTGATGCTCGCCAGCGGATTGAGCGCGTACTGGAACGGTCGCGAAGCCGCCGACACCGCGTACGACCGCACGTTGCTGGCCTCGGCGCGGACCATCGCGGCGGGTCTGTCGCAACGTGACGGCACACTGAGCGCCGACGTGCCTTACGTGGCACTCGATACATTTGCTTATGACAGCGCCGGGCGGATTTACTATCAGGTCAATGACATCCATCAGAAGCTGATTTCCGGCTACGAAAACCTGCCCGGGCCGCCGCCGGGGACGCCGCGTACCGACAGTTATCCCGCATTGGCGCGTTTCTACAACGCCACCTACAAAGGGCAAAACGTACGCGTGGTCAGTCTGCTCAAGGCGGTGACCGAGCCGAACATGAACGGTATGGCGGAAATCCGCGTCGCCGAAACCGACGAGGCGCGGGTGAGCATGGCCCGCAGTCTGGCGGCGGATACGTTGCTGCGTTTGGGTATGTTGGCGATCGGTGCGTTGCTGTTGGTGTGGTTCGCGGTCAGTGCGGCTTTGCGCCCGTTAGAGCGCTTGCGTACAGCGGTGGAAGAGCGGCAGCCCGATGATTTGCGCCCGCTGCCATTGGTTGAAGTGCAGCATGAGCTGTGGCCTCTGGTGCGTGGGCTCAATCATTTCACCGAGCGCTTGCGTGGTCAGTTCGAACGGCAGGCGCAGTTCATCGCCGATGCGGCCCATGAACTGCGCACACCCTTGGCGGCGCTCAAGGCGCGACTTGAATTGGGCCTGCGTTCAAACGAACCCGAGACGTGGCGCACGACATTGGAATCCTCGGCGCAAAGCACCGATCGCCTGACCCATCTGGCCAATCAGTTGCTGTCACTGGCGCGCGTCGAAAACGGCGCCCGGGCGATTGCCGAGGGCGGTGCGCAGTTGCTCGATCTGAGCCAGTTGGCCCGGGAACTGGGCATGGCCATGGCACCGCTGGCGCACAAGCGCGGGGTGGCGCTGGCGCTGGAGGCGGACGAACCCGTCTGGCTGCGCGGTGAGCCGACGTTGCTGAACGAGTTGCTGAGCAATCTGGTGGACAACGCTCTGGCGCATACGCCACCGGGCGGTAACGTCATTTTGCGCGTGACCGCGCCGGCGGTACTTGAGGTAGAAGATGACGGGCCGGGCATTCCGCTGGAGGATCGCGATCGCGTGTTCGAGCGGTTCTACCGACGTAATCAGCAGGTGGCAGGTTCAGGGCTGGGGCTGGCGATTGTCGGTGAGATCTGTCGGGCGCATCTGGCCCAGATCACTTTGCATGATGGCGAGCAGGCGGGGTTGAAGGTGCGGGTCAGTTTTATTGCCGGGTGATTGTGATGGTTTTGCTGGCCCCTTCGCGAGCAGGCTCGCTCCCACAGAGGGAATGCATTTCAATGTGTGAATCAGCTGTGCTCCCACAGGGGAATGCATTTCATTGTGGGAGCGAGCCTGCTCGCGAATGGGGCGACGCGGTTTTGGATCAGTAAAACATCGTCCGCGACTCTTCCAGATCTTCACACAGCGCTTTGTTCTCCTGATCAATCCCAAGCTTCCTGAACGCCGGAACGGTCATTGGATCAATCCGCGCAAACGGATGATCCGTGTCCTTGTGGCAATACAGGCTCGCCACCTGCACCAGATCGACGTAATCAATGGCCGTCGAATCGCGCTTGAAGTCCTGATAGCGCCCCGGCAATTCCACCAGTCGCTCCGGGAACTCCCAGACCCGCAACAACTTGTCGCCCAGCAACGGATGAATGTGATCGATCACATGGTTGAGGCTGACCGGGTCTGACAACAGTTCGTAGTGATCCTCGGCGTAAGTCAGAATCGGCAGCACGCCAATCTGATGCACCAGCCCGCCGAGCGCTGCCTGATCGGGTTTGAGCTGGGTGTAGCGGCGACACAGCGCATAACTGACCCCGGCAATTTCCAGACTCTTGCGCCAGACTTCGCGCATCTTCTGCTCGACCACTTCGGAGCGGGCGTGGAAAATCTGCTCCATCACCAGACCGATCGCCAGGTTGCTGCTGTAGTTGATGCCCAATCGGGTGATGGCGGTGTGCAGGTCGGTGACTTCCTGCGCGGCGCGCAGCAGGGGGCTGTTGACCACTTTGATCAGGCGCGCTGACAGCGCCGTGTCCCGGCCGATCACTTTACTCAGGTCGCTGACGCTGATTTCCGGGTCTTCAGCGGCCTTGCGAATCTGCAGGGCCACTTCCGGCAACGTGGGCAGAACCAGGTCATCGTTATCGATGGCCTCAACCAAATCCTGTTGGACTTTTTCCGCCAGTTCGCTCATTTAAACTCTCTAGGGTGTTGCAACAAATGCTGCGATCAGCGCTGGATTTCGCGGTCGCGATCCAGTTCGTAAGGCAGGTCGAGCAGATGCAGTGCGGGACCTTCGAGGGTGCCCACATGCACATCACCGGCTTCGGCTGCTTCGGCCTGCAGCACCGCCAGGAGTTCAATGTTTTGCCCGGCCTTGGCGGCCAGCACCACTTCGCCGATGGCGCTGTTGTGGCTGGGCGCGAACAGTTGCGTGCCAGGCTCCGGCAAATCAGCGGCGTCCAGGCTCAAGCGATACAGACGACGCTTGAGTTTGCCCAGGTATTGCATGCGCGCGACGATTTCCTGGCCGGTGTAGCAGCCTTTCTTGAAACTCACGCCGCCGACGGCTTGCAGATTGAGCATCTGTGGGATGAACAGCTCGCGGGTGCTCGGCATGACCTGGCCGATACCGGCGCGGATCTGGCCCAGCAGCCATTGGTTCAGTTCGCCTTCAGGCAGCGTTACAGCCAGTCTGGTTTTGATGGCCTCTGCCTGATCGGCTGGCACCCAGAGTTCGGCGCGATCCGGCGAGACGCGAATGGCGATCAGGCCCTCGTGGCGTACGACGCTGTCGGTATCTACCGGCAAGTCAAGGCCGAGGCAACTCAAGGCCGCATCGCCCTGCACCAGTCCAAAACGCACCCAGGCGGCGCTTTCGTCGGTCAGTTTTGATTTGGAGAACACCGCGTATTTTTTCAGGTCCGCCAGTTGCGGCTCCAGCAGTTCGCTGGCCATCGCCAGGACCACGCCGTCACCTTCGAGCAGAATGCGGAAGCTCGACTGCATCCGGCCTTTTTGCGTGCAACGCGCGCCGAGGCTGGCGCGGCTGTCGCTCAGGTAATTGAGGTTGCAGGTCAACTGGCCTTGCAGGAATTTTCCGGCATCCGCGCCGCGAACCGCGAGAACGCCTTCATGAGACAGGGTGCAGAAAAAAGCAGAATCGGCCATGGGTCATCGCAGGATAAATAGACTGGGGCACATCATAAGGGCGCGTTGTTGAAATGGGTAGTTGATAAAGGATCGATGGTGCCCGACCAAAGCCGACTGTGCGACCCGCCTCGGGGCTGTATACTTGCCGGCAAATTTGAGGAGGGCTCCATGGTCGAACAAGTTGAACTGAACCGCCTGTTTTGGCACAGCCGTCGCGGCATGCTTGAGCTTGACGTATTGCTGGTGCCATTCGTGAAAGAGGTCTACGCGACTCTGAACCAGGTGGATCGCGATCTGTATGTCCGTTTGCTGACGTGCGAGGATCAGGACATGTTCGGTTGGTTCATGGAGCGCAGCGAGTCTGAAGATCCAGAGCTGCAGCGCATGGTTCGCATGATTCTGGACCGTGTTCAGCCCAAGTAACACGTTCGAATGCCGCTGGCATGCCTCGCGGCAGTTGCTGGCGGCGTATCTGTTGGCCCAGGCGTTCGCACTGGGTGCTTTGTTTCTGCTTTCGATTCCACTCTGGGCCAGTATGCTCGGGGTTTTTGGCTGTCTGCTGCATGGCTTTTGGGTGTTGCCAAGGCAGATTCTGCTGAATCACCCTGAGGCCTTTTGTGGCTTGCGCCGCGATGCTGATGGCTGGCAGTTGTGGAATCAGGCCAATGGTTGGCAAGCCGTGCAGTTGAGGCCGGACAGCCTGGCGCTACCGCTGATTGTGGTGATGAGGTTCAGATTGCGCGGCGAATGGCGGGTCAGATCGGTCTGCGTGCCACGGGACTCGCAAACGGCGGATATGCACCGACGTCTGCGAGTACGGCTCAAGTTCAGCCGACGTAGGTGGGCGGCACCAGAATAGTGTCGAGCGCTTCGGGCAGCATGTCCGGATAGTCGAGGGTGTAATGCAGGCCGCGACTTTCCTTTCGTTCCATGGCTGAGCAGATCATCAGTTCGGCGACTTGCGCCAGGTTGCGCAACTCGATCAGGTCACGGCTGACCTTATAGTTGCTGTAGAACTCGTCGATCTCGTCCAGCAGCAGTCGCACGCGGTGTTGCGCCCGTTGCAGGCGCTTGTTGGTGCGCACGATGCCGACGTAGTCCCACATGAATCGCCGCAATTCATCCCAGTTGTGCGCGATGATCACGTCTTCGTCGGAATCGGTCACCTGGCTGGCGTCCCACGCGGGCAGGGCGCTTGGCGCGGCGATATCGTCCAGCTGCGCGAGAATGTCCGCCGCGGCCGAGCGGGCATAGACGAAGCATTCGAGCAGCGAGTTGCTAGCCATGCGGTTAGCGCCATGCAGGCCGGTGAAGCTGGTTTCACCAATCGCGTACAAGCCCGGCACGTCGGTGCGACCCTGTTGATCGACCATCACGCCACCGCAGGTGTAGTGCGCGGCGGGTACGACCGGGATCGGCTGTTTGGTGATGTCGATGCCGAATCCCAGGCAGCGCTCATAAACAGTCGGGAAGTGACTTTTGATGAACGCTTCGGGTTTGTGGCTGATGTCGAGATAGACGCAGTCGACACCCAGACGCTTCATTTCATGGTCTATGGCCCGGGCGACGATGTCGCGTGGTGCCAGTTCGGCGCGCTTGTCGAAGCGGGACATGAAGCGTTCGCCATTGGGCAGCTTCAAATGCGCGCCTTCGCCGCGCAGGGCTTCGGTAATCAGAAAACTCTTGGCCTGCGGGTGATACAGGCAGGTCGGGTGGAACTGGTTGAATTCCAGGTTCGCCACCCGGCAGCCCGAGCGCCAGGCCATGGCGATGCCGTCACCGCAGGCGCCGTCGGGGTTGCTGGTATAGAGGTAGACCTTGGCGGCACCTCCGGAGGCCAGAATCACGAAACGTGCACCGTAGGTGTCGACTTCGCCGGTTTTGCGGTTGAGTACGTAGGCGCCGAGGCAGCGCTCGCCTTCCATGCCTAAACGGCGTTCGGTAATCAGATCAACGGCAACCCGCTGCTCCAGCAATTCGATGTTCGAGCGCTCTTTGGCCTGGGCCAGCAGGGTTTTGAAAATCGCTGCACCGGTAGCATCAGCGGCGTGGATGATGCGCCGATGGCTGTGGCCGCCTTCTCGGGTCAAATGGAATTCGAACCCGCCGTCTTCAGTGCCTGACTGATCGTCGCGGGTGAAGGGTACGCCTTGGTCGATCAGCCACTGGATGGCTTCACGGCTGTGCTCCACGGTGAAACGCACGGCGTCTTCATGGCACAGCCCGCCACCGGCGTTCAGGGTGTCCTCTACATGGGATTCGACAGTATCAGTGTCATCGAGCACGGCGGCGACGCCACCCTGGGCCCAAAAAGTAGAGCCGTTGGCCAGATCCCCTTTGCTCAATACCGCAATGCGCAAATGACCGGGCAAGGTCAGCGCGAGACTCAAACCGGCAGCACCGCTGCCAATGACCAGAACATCGTGTTGGAATTGTTGGCTCATTACAGGATTCCGCTCAAAGCGACCCGGGTCGGGGGTGGCGCAAGACAGCTGGATCGGCGAGTCAAGACAGCCACACAGCCCACTAGTATATAGAGGGGGGGGACGGCACAATAGCCGCGCCGATATGGCATTGTGAAACTACTGTGACGGGAAAAACGGGTGCTTCGTCGGAAGTTTTTTTCCCTGGTTGGGGGAAAAGGCGACTGTATCGGCGCTGAAACAGACTTTTTCTGCACAGGGTTGCCCAATGTCGGGTGGCGACGGCTATAAATAATTGGAACTTTTGCCAAAGGCCCAAGATCAATAGTCGGTGCCAGAGATAAGGGACAGTGTCGGCTTCAGTGCGGAATCTGCGGTTGGATTCCTGCCGGCGAAACCGATGACAAGATTATTCGCGCAGCCGGTTTATCCCGAGCTGCGTTTTTCGTGCGTGCCAAATCAGAGCTCGCAGGAAACTTGCCTGGAGGGGGAGAACTTTTGCGAAAAGCCCGAGTCTATGTTTGCAAGTCTGGTCGTTTAGTTATGCAAGTCTCCTTCGGGCTTATCGAGGAGTGTTCATGCTAACCCAGGAAGAGGATCAGCAGCTGGTCGAGCGCGTTCAACGCGGCGACAAGCGAGCTTTCGATCTGTTGGTGCTGAAGTATCAGCACAAGATTCTCGGGTTGATCGTGCGTTTTGTGCACGACACCCATGAAGCCCAGGACGTGGCTCAGGAAGCCTTTATCAAGGCGTATCGAGCACTTGGAAACTTTCGCGGCGACAGTGCGTTTTATACGTGGCTGTACCGTATTGCCATCAACACGGCAAAGAATTACCTGGTTTCACGCGGCCGCCGGCCGCCGGATAGCGATGTAAGTTCCGAAGACGCAGAGTTCTACGATGGCGATCACGGCCTCAAGGATCTCGAGTCACCAGAACGTGCACTGCTGCGGGATGAGATCGAAGGCACCGTCCATCGAACCATCCAGCAACTGCCAGAGGATTTGCGTACGGCTTTAACTTTACGTGAATTCGATGGTCTGAGTTACGAGGACATTGCGAGCGTCATGCAATGTCCGGTGGGTACCGTGCGCTCCCGGATTTTCCGCGCTCGGGAGGCCATCGATAAAGCCCTGCAGCCGTTGTTGCAGGAAAACTGAGACAGCGGCGATAGCCAAGAGAGGAACGCCATGAGTCGTGAAGCCCTGCAGGAATCGCTGTCCGCAGTGATGGATAACGAAGCGGACGAACTGGAATTGCGTCGGGTGCTCAATGCACTGGACGACGTAGAAACCCGTGAGACCTGGGCTCGTTACCAGATCGCTCGGGCAGCCATGCACAAGGATTTGCTGCTGCCACGTCTGGATATCGCTGCGGCAGTGTCTGCTGCACTGGAAGACGAAACGGCTCCGGCCAAAGTATCTCGCAGCCCATGGCGCAACCTCGGCCGTCTGGCTGTTGCAGCCTCGGTAACTGTTGCCGTGCTGGCTGGTGTTCGCCTGTACAACCAGGACGAAATCGCGGGTGTCGAACTGGCTCAGCAATCCAATCAGCCAACCCTGGCGACCCCACAGGTCAAAGGTCCGGCTGTTCTGGCAGGCTATAGTGAGAGTTCGGAAGCCACTGGCCCTATGGCCAACGGCGTATTGCAAGGTCAACCAGGCTGGCATGATCAGCGTTTGCCAGGTTATCTGCGCCAGCACGCTCAACAGGCTGCACTGAAAGGCACTGAAAGCGCACTGCCATACGCACGTGCAGCAAGTCTGGAAAACCGATAAGGAGGATCATGCGCGCCATACCTCTACTTTCGCTTCTGCTCAGTGGCTGGTTCGTTGTTCCAGCCCATGCTGATGAGGCCCAGGACTGGTTGACCCGTCTGGGCCAGGCCGAGCAGCAGCAAAGCTTTCACGGCACATTCGTTTACGAGCGTAACGGTAGCTTTTCTACCCATAACATCTGGCATCGCGTCCAGAATGGCCAGGTCCGCGAGCGTTTACTCCAGCTCGACGGTTCGGCACAGGAAGTCGTGCGCATTGATGGGCATACTCAATGCGTCAGCGGCACCCTGATAGCCGGACTGGGGGATTCTCCCAACTCAGCCGCTCGTCCTCTCGATCCGCAAAAGCTGAAAAACTGGTATGACCTTGCCGTCATCGGCAAATCGCGCGTGGCTGGGCGAGACGCAGTGATTGTATCGCTGACGCCTCGCGATCAGCATCGTTACGGTTTTGAGTTGCATCTGGACAGGAAAACGGGTTTGCCACTGAAGTCGTTGTTGCTGAACGACAAGGGGCAGTTGCTCGAACGTTTCCAGTTCACCAGTCTTGATACCGATGAAGTCCCTTCGGACAAAGACTTGCAGGCCGACGCCGACTGTAAAGCGATTACGCTCGACAGCGACAAGGCTTCGGCCGTCAAGACCGCTCAGGTCTGGCACTCTGAATGGCTGCCGCCGGGATTTGAATTGACCAGCAGCACCTCGCACAAAGATCCGGAAACCAAGACCCAGGTCAACAGCTTGCTGTATGACGATGGTCTGGCGCGTTTCTCGGTGTTCCTTGAGCCGTTGAACGGTGCAACAGTGACCGATACCCGGACTCAACTTGGCCCGACTGTCGCCGTTTCTCGTCGCCTGACTACCCCCGAGGGCGAAATGATGGTCACGGTGGTTGGCGAGATTCCGATTGGTACCGCCGAACGAATTGCTCTGTCGATGCGTAATACCGATGGCGCTGCGACCAGCAAGCAGTGAGCTGATTTCAGTCATTACCACCTCTTCGTCGAGACGTAGATGAAATGTTTGCTGAGCATTTTCATTTGCAAATACCCCGAAAATTTTTTATAGGTCAGAGCCTCACGGCTCTGGCCTTGTTTGTTGTTCCTGGAACAAAAATGCCGGTCGGTGGTTTCCGGTGTTCCTTGCTCCATATCGCTTAACCCTGCTCGTCGTAACGGGAGCTGTATGTCGATACCAAGTTTGAAATCTTATCTCTCCATTTTCGCCACCGTGCTGTTGCTCGGTCAGGCGGTGCCTGCTGCGCAAGCGGCCGATCTGCCTGACTTCACCCAATTGGTCGAACAAGCTTCGCCAGCCGTGGTGAACATCAGTACCACGCAGAAGCTGCCGGATCGCAAAGTGAACCAGCAGATGCCTGACCTCGAAGGTCTGCCGCCGATGCTGCGCGAGTTCTTCGAGCGTGGCATGCCGCCTCAGCAGCGTTCGCCGGGCGGCGGTGGTCGTCAGCGTGAAGCGCAGTCGCTGGGCTCGGGCTTCATCATCTCTTCCGATGGCTACATCCTCACCAACAATCACGTGATTGCCGATGCCGACGAAATCCTCGTCCGCCTCGCCGACCGCAGTGAAATGAAAGCCAAGCTGATCGGCACTGACCCGCGCTCCGACGTGGCATTGCTGAAAATTGAAGGTAAGGATCTGCCGGTGCTCAAGCTCGGCAAATCCCAGGACCTGAAAGCCGGCCAATGGGTCGTGGCAATCGGTTCGCCGTTCGGCTTCGACCACACCGTGACTCAAGGCATCGTCAGTGCCGTAGGCCGCAGCCTGCCGAACGAGAACTACGTGCCGTTCATCCAGACTGACGTGCCGATCAACCCGGGCAACTCTGGTGGTCCGCTGTTTAACCTGAACGGTGAAGTGGTTGGCATCAACTCGCAGATCTACACCCGCTCCGGCGGCTTCATGGGTGTGTCTTTTGCGATTCCTATCGATGTCGCGATGGATGTTTCCAATCAACTGAAGAGCGGTGGCAAAGTCAGCCGAGGCTGGCTGGGTGTAGTCATCCAGGAAGTGAACAAGGATCTGGCCGAGTCGTTCGGCCTGGATAAGCCGGCCGGCGCGCTGGTTGCACAGATTCAGGATGACGGCCCGGCAGCGAAGGGCGGCCTGCAAGTCGGCGACGTGATCTTGAGCATGAACGGCCAACCGATCGTCATGTCTGCTGACCTGCCACATCTGGTCGGCGCACTGAAGGCTGGCGCGAAAGCCAATCTGGAAGTGATTCGTGAAGGCAAGCGCAAGAACGTCGAACTGACGGTTGGCGCGATCCCTGATGAAGACAAGGAGCTGGATGCGCTGCCGAAGTCCGGTGCTGAAACCAACAGCAACCGCCTCGGTGTATCGGTGGGCGAACTGACTGCCGAGCAGAAGAAAACCTACGACCTCAAAGGTGGTGTGGTGATCAAGGAAGTGCAGGACGGTCCTGCAGCGCTGATCGGTCTGCAACCAGGCGATGTCATTACTCACCTGAACAACCAGGCCATCGGCTCCAGCAAGGAATTCGCCGAAATCGCCAAAGCGCTGCCGAAGAATCGTTCGGTGTCGATGCGGGTACTGCGACAAGGTCGTGCGAGCTTCATCACCTTCAAACTGGCTGAATGATCAGGTTTGACAGGTAAATAAAAACCGCCTCGAAAGAGGCGGTTTTTTTATGCCTGAAGCTTTTGTCGTGGCGGGTAACGATCAGCCCATCATGTCCTTGATCATCCGCTCCTGCTCCATCAGCTCACGCTGGCGGGCATCGATGCGAGAGGACAGCGGGAAGTTGCTGCCAGCCTTGCGCTTGGCAAAATCGAGCTGCTGGATCGCCTGACGATAATCGCCAACCAGTGCGAAGTACTCGGCACGAGCCTGGTGCAGGCCGATGATGTTGCCCGACAAGCCACGGGTTTCGGCAACCTGATACCAGACGTCCGGATCATCCGGGCGTGACTTGAGTAGACCTTCGAGTGCCTTCTCGGCATCGGCAGCGCGATTCTGTTTCAGCAGCAGATCAACGCGCACCTGATTGAGCGGATAGTTGCCCGGATACTGCGTAAGCATCCGGTCTACCCGCGACTGTGCGTCAGGCAGGCGATTGTTGGTGATGTCCAGATCGACTTGAGCGAGGTTGTAGATGATCTCGTTGGGTGATTTGGCCAAAAGCTGTTTGAGGTTCTCCCGCGCTTCATTCAATTGGCCGCCCTTGATCTGGGCGATGGCCAGCCCGTAACGAGCCACATCGTTCAGCGGGTTCTCGTCCAACTGCGCACGGAAGCGCTTGCCGCCCAGCCCCGGAGTTTCTTCGTAGATCAATTGCACGCGCGCACGAATCAACTGATAGCGCTTGGAGTCTTCGATACCGCCCGGTTTGGCCTGTTCGGCACGGTTGCGGGTGTCGGCGATACGCGATTCGGTCACCGGGTGAGTCAGCAGGAATTCCGGTGGTTTGGCGTCGAAGCGATATTGACGCATCAAGCGTTCGAACATGGTCGGCATCGAACGCGGGTCGTACCCGGCTTTTTCCAGATTGAGAATGCCGATGCGGTCAGCTTCCTGTTCGTTCTGCCGGGAGAAAGTGCGTTGCGATTGGATTGCCGCCGCTTGAGTGCCGGCAATGGTCGCGATCCCGGCGTCACCGCCGCCGGCTGCCGCAATGACAATCCCGGCCAGCAGCGCGGCCATCATCGGCACCTGCATCCGCTGCGAGGCCTCGACGCCACGAGCAAAGTGGCGTTGCGACAAGTGAGCCAGTTCGTGCGCCAGTACCGAGGCGTATTCGCCTTCGGTCTGCGCATTGAGAAACAGACCGCCGTTGACTCCGACCACACCACCCGGCGCCGCGAAGGCGTTCAGTTGCGGGCTGTTGATCAGGATGAATTCGAGGCGCCGGTCAGTGACCTGGCTGGTCTCTACCAGCTTATAGACGCTGGATTCGACGTAGTCCTTGAGCTGTGGGTCGTTGAGTTGTGAAACCTGGCTGCGCAACATGGCCAGCCAGGCACGACCGAGCTGATATTCCTGTTGCGGCGAGACAATGGCAGAACTGGCGTCACCGAGTGACGGCAGATCGTCGGCAAAGCCTGGTGAGGCGAGCAGGCAAGCGAGCGTCAGCAGGGTAGGGCGCAGAAAAGTCATGCACAAAGCCTTAGAAGACAAAGACCTTACTGTAGCCGGACACCGGAGCTGCGACCAGATATTCTAGGCAGCTCGACGACCCGAACCGGAGTGACGCAATGACTGACGCTGTAGCCCATGACGTGGAACTGGACGCCAGTGGCCTGAATTGTCCGTTGCCGTTGCTCAAGGCAAAAATGGAACTCAACAAACTTCAAAGTGGCGCCATCCTCAAGGTAATCGCCACCGATGCTGGCTCGCAGCGCGACTTTCGCACCTTTGCCAGATTGGCCGGTCATACGCTGCTGCGCGAAGAAGACGAAGCGGGCGTTTACCGTTACTGGTTGAAAAAAGCCTGACCCCGACAGCGTAAAAGACCTAAGGATTATTGATGTTCAAAGTGTTACGCGACTGGATTCAGCGCTATTTTTCCGACGAAGAAGCGGTGGTGCTGGCGGTGCTGCTGTTTCTCGCCTTCACGGCCGTGCTGACCCTCGGCGGGATGCTCGCGCCAGTGTTGGCAGGGATGGTGCTGGCGTATCTGATGCAGGGCCTGGTGGTCACGCTGGAACGTCTGCGCGTGCCGGGTGGCGTGGCGGTTGGCCTGGTGTTTGCGCTGTTCATGGGCGTGTTGATGCTGTTTATCGTCGTGGTGCTGCCGCTGCTTTGGCATCAGTTGATTACTCTGTTCAATGAGCTGCCGGGCATGCTTGCCAAGTGGCAATCGCTGCTGCTGTTGCTGCCGGAGCGTTATCCGCATCTGGTGTCCGATGAACAGGTGTTGCAGGCGATCGAGGCGGCGCGTGGCGAGATCGGCAAGTTCGGCCAGTGGGCGCTGACATTCTCGCTGTCGAGTCTGCCGCTGCTGGTGAACATCATGATCTATCTGGTGCTGGTGCCGATTCTGGTGTTTTTCTTCCTTAAAGATCGGGCAATGATCGGTGAGTGGGTGCGAGGCTACTTGCCACGCGAGCGCGCGCTGATCACCCGGGTCGCGCAGGAGATGAACCGGCAGATCGCCAATTACATTCGCGGCAAGGTCATCGAGATCGTGATTTGCGGCGGCGTGACCTATATCGCTTTCGTCGCGCTCGGTCTCAACTATGCCGCACTGCTGGCGTTGCTGGTCGGTGTGTCGGTGGTGGTGCCGTATGTCGGCGCTGTGGTCGTGACCGTGCCGGTGCTGTTGATCGCATTATTCCAGTGGGGCTGGAGTGATCAGTTCATCTATCTGATGGCGGTCTACGGAATCATCCAGACCCTGGATGGCAACGTGCTGGTGCCGTTGCTGTTCTCGGAGGCGGTAAACCTGCACCCGGTGGCAATTATCTGTGCGGTGCTGTTGTTTGGCGGATTGTGGGGATTCTGGGGCGTGTTCTTTGCGATCCCGCTGGCGACGCTGTTCAAGGCTGTGCTGGATGCCTGGCCGCGCAAGGAGCCGGTGGTGGCGCCACTGCTGTAGCGATTGATCCAGATTGTTTGGTGACACTTAGGGCCCATTCGCGAGCAAGCTCGTTCTCACATTGGACTTGTGAGCACCACAGATCCAATGTGGGAGCGAGCTTGCTCGCGAAGGCGTCAATGAGGGCGACGCAAAACCATCAGGCTTTATTCAGATCCTGAGCAGCAGCCAACACCGCATCCACATGCCCCGGCACTTTCACACCGCGCCATTCCTGACGCAGAACACCGTCCTTATCAATCAGGAACGTGCTGCGATCAACGCCCAGGTATTCCTTGCCGTACAGCTTCTTCAACTTGATCACGTCGAACAACTGGCAAACGGCCTCGTCCTTGTCGCTGATCAACTCGAATGGAAACTCCTGCTTGCACTTGAAGTTCTCATGGGACTTCAGGCTGTCGCGGGAAATACCGAAAATCTCCGTGTTGGCAGCCTTGAACGCGGCGTACTGGTCACGAAAGCCCTGGCCTTCGGTGGTGCAACCCGGGGTGCTGTCCTTCGGGTAAAAGTAGATCACCACTTGTTTGCCCTTCAGGGCAGACAGGCTGACGGTCTGCCCGCTGGTGGCAGGTGCTTCGAAATCGGCAACCGGTTGGTCGATGACAACGGCCATGAAAGCTTCCTTACATTGGGTTTTGTGGGCGCCAAGGCTCGATCAGTGCATCCAGGTTCATCGCGTCGGAGAAGTCGAGGAACTGGTCGCGCAGCCAGCTGATCTGGGTGCCGGCCGGCAGCGTCACGGTGAACGTGGCGTTGAGCATGGTGCCGCCGGTTTGCGGTGCCTGATACGTGTCGCAGGTCAGGTTTTCCAGCTCGACGTTGTGATCCATGAAGAACTGGCACAGCTCATTAATGATGTCCGGACGATACGCCGAGCTGACATAGGCCACGTACGGCAGCGCCTGCGGACGATTTTCCAGCGGCGCGCTGCGCACCACGTTAGCCGTGAAGGCATGTTTCTTGGCCAGGCCCGGGAGGCTGCCCTCCAGGCGGGCGAGGGCGTCCCAACTGCCGGAGATCTCGAGGATCAGCGCACTGCACTCGCCGTGACGAGTCAGGCGCGAAGTAACCACGGCGCAGCGATTTTCATGGCTGGCGCGGCACAGGACGTTAGTCAGCTCCATGGGGTTGGCGCCAAGGGCACTGATGACAAGGAATTGTTCGCGAACTGTGGGGGTGGACATGCAGCATTCCTAAAGCGATGAGCGGTCGGTAGGTTTACGCGCGTTGGCTGCCGGGGAGTGCCTGTTCTGGCGGTCCGTACATAGAGGCCCGGCAAGCTCGCGGCTCGCTCCACTATAGCGGGAGCGCGCCGATGCGACGCAGGAACGGGGTCTGGGAGGCCGAAAAGGGAGGCTGGAACCCGGCGTACAAGCTGATCAGTACCGATCAAAGTCTGAAGGGTAGCGAAAAGCAGCGCCAAGGGGAATGGCGGCAGCGCAGTACTTCGCTTGTGCAAGCATCTTGGCGCCAGTACCATTACCGCTCTCTTTTTCCGGCAGGAGCGGTTTCATGATTGCGGGCAGTATGGTGGCACTGGTCACTCCCATGGATGCACAAGGGCGTCTTGACTGGGACAGCCTCAGCAAACTCGTGGACTTCCATCTCAAGAACGGCACCCATGCCATTGTCGCGGTCGGCACTACCGGCGAGTCGGCAACTCTTGATGTAGAAGAGCACATCGCCGTCATCAAGGCCGTGGTCAAACAGGTTGCCGGGCGTATTCCGGTCATCGCCGGCACTGGCGCCAACTCGACCCGTGAAGCCGTCGAGCTGACCCGCAACGCCAAGGAAGCCGGCGCCGACGCCTGCCTGCTGGTCGTTCCGTACTACAACAAGCCGACTCAGGAAGGCCTGTACCAGCACTTCAAACACATTGCTGAATCGGTCGACATTCCACAGATTCTCTATAACGTTCCTGGCCGCACCTCTTGCGACATGCAGGCCGAGACCGTGATTCGCCTGTCCACCGTGCCGAACATCATCGGTATCAAGGAAGCCACCGGCGACCTCAAGCGCGCCAAGGCGATCATCGATAGTGTGAGCAAGGACTTCATCGTGCTGTCCGGCGATGATCCGACCGCAGTCGAACTGATCCTGCTGGGTGGCAAAGGCAACATCTCCGTGACTGCCAACGTCGCTCCGCGCGAAATGGCTGATCTGTGCGAGGCCGCGCTCAAGGGCGACGCCGACACCGCACGGGCGATCAACGAAAAACTGATGCCGCTGCACAAAGACCTGTTCATCGAAGCCAACCCGATTCCGGTGAAGTGGGCTCTGGTTGAAATGGGCCTGATGCACGAAGGCATCCGCCTGCCACTGACCTGGCTGAGCACACCTTGTCATGAAACGCTGCGCTCGGCCCTGCGCCAGTGCAGCGTCCTGGTTTAATTGAGGAAGTACAACGCATGAAGCGAATGGCCGGACTTTCCGCACTTGCCTTGATTATCTCCAGCACCAGTGGCTGCGGATGGGTCTGGGGCCCGGAAGGTTATTTCCGTGACCGTGGTAGCGATTACCTGGAAGCGCAACAGACTGCACCGATGCAACTGCCACCGGATGTCAGCACCTCCAAGCGTCTGGATCCGCTGCTGCCGATCCCGCGCAACGTCGCTGATGACACCGCCAAGGGCGAATACATTGTGCCGCGTCCTCAGCCGCTGTCGGCCGTTGCCGATGCCAGCGATTACTCGCTGCAGAAGAGCGGTGATTCGCGTTGGGTCGTGGCCCAGCACCCACCGGCCGAAGTCTGGCCAGTGGCTGTGCAGTTCTTCCAGGACAACGGCTTCCGTCTGGATGAACAGCGCCCGCAAACCGGCGAATTCACCACCACCTGGCAGCATTCCGACGAGCTGTCCGCCGCTATGGCCAAGCGCCTGAGCGCAGCCGGTATCGCCAGCGATAGCGAAACCCGCGTGCGTGTGCGTATCGAGCCGGGCGTGCAGCGCAACACCAGTGAAATCTACGTGGTCAGCGCCGAGCGCCCTGCCGGTAGCACTGCCGATGTGGCCTTCACCAATCGTTCGGTCAACACTGGCCTGGATGCTGCCCTGGTCGACGACATGCTCGCAAGCATGAGCCGTATCTCCGAAAAGGGTGGTTCGGTGTCGATGCTGGCTTCGCGTGATTTCGATACGCCGAGCCGTGTCAGCCTCAGCGAAGACGGCAGCGGCAACCCGGTGTTGAACGTCGGTACCGATCTGGACCGTGCCTGGTCGAGCGTTGGCCGTGCACTGGAACAAGGCGAATGGCGCGTTGAAGACATCAACCGCAGCCTTGGCCTGTACTACATCAACCTGGCCGAAAAAGCCGAGAAGAAAGACGACAAGCCTGGTTTCTTCAGCAGCCTGTTCGGCAGTGCGCCGACCAAGGAAGAAGTTGAATCCCGTGCCGAGCGTTATCAGGTTCGCCTGAGCAAGGTTGGCGAGAACATCCAGGTGACCGTCGAGAAAAACATCAACACCGTCGCGCCGGCCGAAGTGGCACGCAAAGTGTTGAGCGTGATTCAGGACAACCTGGGCTGATCAATCATGCGTTTTGCCGTTCTCGGCAGCGGTAGCCAAGGGAACGGCACGCTGATCGCCAGTGCTGATACGTATGTGCTGGTGGATTGTGGTTTTTCCCTGCGGGAAACCGAAAAACGCCTGTTGCGCCTGGGTGTGAACCCGGCGCAACTGAGCGCGATACTCGTAACCCACGAACATGCCGACCACGTGCATGGCGTGGGTTTGCTGTCTCGGCGCTACAATCTACCGGTCTACCTCAGTCGCGGCACGCTGCGCGGGATGCGCAAACCGATTGAACCCGCAGGCTTCCTGGCCGGCGGCGAGCAACTGCAGATCGGTGCACTGAACATCGGGGTCATTGCCGTGGCTCATGATGCGCAGGAACCGACCCAGTATGTCTTCAGTGATCACCAGCAGCGGCGCTTCGGCCTGCTGACCGACCTGGGTTCCTACTGCGAGCGGGTGCTGGACGGTTATCGGGATCTCGATGCGTTGATGATCGAGTCCAACCATTGTCGCGACATGCTGGCCCGTGGTCACTACCCGTACTTTCTCAAGCAGCGGGTGGGCGGCGAGCTGGGACATTTGAACAACCATCAGGCGGCATTCCTGGTGTCCGAGTTGGGTTGGCAGGGTTTGCAACACCTGGTCCTGGCCCATCTGAGCAGCAAGAACAACCTGCCGCAGCTGGCCCGGCAATGTTTTGTCGACACCCTCGGGTGCGACCCGGACTGGCTGCAACTGGCCGATCAAGATTCAGGGCTCGACTGGCGCCACATCGCCTAGCCCACCTACTTAGCAAGCGGAGCCCATCATGGAAAAACGTGAAGAACTCTACCGCGGCAAAGCCAAATCGGTTTACAAGACCGACGACGCTGACCGCTTGATCCTGCTGTTTCGCAACGACACCTCGGCGTTCGACGGCAAGCGCATCGAGCAGCTCGACCGCAAAGGCATGGTCAACAACAAGTTCAACGCCTTCATCATGCAGAAACTCGAAGCGGCCGGCGTACCGACCCAATTCGACAAACTGCTGGCCGACAACGAAGTGCTGGTCAAGAAGCTCGACATGATCCCGGTCGAGTGCGTCGTGCGTAACTACGCCGCTGGCAGCCTGGTCAAGCGTCTGGGCGTTGAAGAAGGCCTGAAGCTCAACCCGTACACCTTCGAACTGTTCCTGAAGGACGACGCCAAGGGCGACCCGTTCATCAACGAATCCCACGTCGTGGCATTCGGCTGGGGCACCGCCGAGCAACTGGTTCGCATGAAAGAACTGTCGCTCAAGGTCAACGAAGTGCTGACCAAGCTGTTCGACGACGCCGGCCTGCTGCTGGTCGACTTCAAGCTTGAATTCGGCGTGTTCAGCGACGGCTCCATCGTCCTCGGTGACGAGTTCAGCCCGGACGGCTGCCGTCTGTGGGACAAGGACACCAAGAAGAAGATGGACAAGGACCGCTTCCGTCAGGGCCTCGGTGACGTCATCGAAGCTTA
This sequence comes from Pseudomonas sp. SDT291_1_S447, assembly GCF_054070155.1. Classification (NCBI taxonomy): domain Bacteria; kingdom Pseudomonadati; phylum Pseudomonadota; class Gammaproteobacteria; order Pseudomonadales; family Pseudomonadaceae; genus Pseudomonas; species Pseudomonas sp. SDT291_1_S447. The sequence goes on along the minus strand of NZ_JBSVXS010000018.1, from coordinate 58,425 downwards.
CGAAGAAGTCGCCAACCGTCTGGGCGTACCGCTTTAATCGACGCAAGCATCTGATAGCACGAAGAAATTTTCGAAAGAGGGTTTGCTTTCGGTAAAAGTGTTGTTATGATGCGCGCCGTTGGAGAGATGCCAGAGTGGCCGAATGGGACGGATTCGAAATCCGTTGTACCTTCACCGGTACCTAGGGTTCGAATCCCTATCTCTCCGCCATTACATAGAAAAAGCCCCGTAGATGAAAATCTACGGGGCTTTTTCGTTTCTGCGAATCCGGTATTCGTGGCGATAGCGGAGGCGCTGAAGCGCGTCTTGCGCGGTGAGGTCGTTGGGGCGAGGCAATTTAAGTAAATACAGCCTCTGCCGACATTAGAGATACGACGCTCACAGGACTCGCCGGCCCATTTAAAGCAGCGTTCGCAGAGTAGAGGGCTGTCATTATTGGCGAGCGATCAGCCGCCAGATCACACCTGTCATCGTTTATCCTCTGCCCAGCCATCAGGCCAGCGCTCTCACTAAAGTGGATACTTGCTCACCTCGCCGTGAAAGGCGCATCCAGCGAGTTCCAGCCTCGCTCCCTATTTGAATTGGTTTGAATATGATAATTCCACCATCAGCCCAAGGTGCTCACCGCGTATCTGAACTTCAGTCCGTCAAGTCAGCCAGCGGCGCCGTTTCCCAGGTCGAAGAGTGCGAAGTGCTGGTTGCGCAGTTGCCAGCATTCGAGGATGGCGAGCCGCCAGTCGGCGTGGTCATCCATGCGTTTTACCCCGAAGTGCTGAAAGATATTCTGCGGCGTTTGATTAAACTTTCTGAACGCCTGCATCTCTACGTGACCTGCGTAGCCGGGTGTGAAGATGAGATCTGTGCTCAGCTGACGGCCAGCACATTGAGTTTTTCTCTATACCGGGTGCCGAACCACGGCAGGGACGTTTTGCCGTTTCTGCGGGTGTTGCCGTTCTTGCGTGCCGATAACATCCGCACGCTGGTCAAGCTGCACACCAAGCGTTCGCTGCACTTGGGCGGGGAGATCGATTGGGGCGTTGAACTATTCGATGATCTGCTGGGCCCGGTACGATTCAGTCGAGCGCTGGAACACCTTGCCGACCCGGTGCACGTTCCAATGCTGGGTCCTCAGCGATACCTGGTGCCAGTCACCCGATTCCTCAGCGAAAGCAACCGTGCGTTGCTTGTCACCTTGGCCGAGCGTGGCGGCATTGATCCGCAAGGCATCAATGAAGCGGATTATTTTGCCGGCACCATGTTCTTTGCGCGCATTGAAGTGTTTACGCCTCTGGAGCGGATTCAACTGACGGGCAGCGATTTCGAAGTTGAATGTGGCCAGCTCGACGGTACCCTGGCACACACGTTAGAGCGGTATTTCGGCGTTCTGGCGAATGTTGGCCGTCAGCAGCGCAATATCGACCTTTATCAGCGCTGGCTGGCGAGTCGGCAACTGGCTGCCGTCGAGGTCGAAGGTTTGCCCGCGCGACTGGCGAGCTGGCCGCGGCAACCGGATGTGTTGTTGGTGTTGACCGACACGACGGGTGATATCGGACTGTTGCGTTCCAGCCTGGCAAGCATCGACCGCCAGCTTTATCGGGCGGCGGCCATCGTGGTGCTGTCCAATGCCGAACCTGTAGGCGTGACGCCAGCCGATAATCTGGTCTGGCTGCCGTTGGCCGAATCCTGGCCGAGCCAGCTCAATGAACTGTTGCAGGAGATCGACGTTGACTGGTGGTATCTGTTGCGCGGAGGAGACGAACTGGATCCCCATGCGCTGCTTTTGCTCGCCGAAGGCATCGCCCTCAATCCCGGTGTCAGCGCTTGCTACAGCGATGAAGATTCACTGACCGCTGAAGGCTGCCAGAGTCCGGTATTCAAGCCGGATTTGAATCTGGATATGTTGCGCAGTTATCCGTATGTCGGCCGCGCACTGGCTTTCAGTCGCGAGGCCGCGCTGTCTGCTGACGGCTTTGATCCCGCCTTCAGCGAACTGGCGCCCCATGATTTGCTTTTCCGGCTGATTGAAAATCACGGTCTGGGCACTGTCGGGCATCTCGCGGATGTGCTGGTGCACCAGGCCATCAATTTCCCCCAGTGGCTCGGTGAACCCCAAGTCATCGCGAACTCGGCTGCCATCGTCGGGGCGCACTTGCAGCGGCTGGGCGTGGCTCATGAGCTGCAGGCCGGACCTTTGCCAATGGCCAACCGTGTGGTCTACCAACATGCGGAACAACCGCTGGTCTCGATCCTGATTCCCACCAAGGACTGCCTGCCGATGCTGCTGCGCTGCATCGAAAGCATCATGGAGAAAACCAGCTATACGAATTACGAACTGATCATCGTCGACAACAACAGCGAAACCGACGAAGCCCGGGACTGGTTCAACGGTATGGAGCTGTTGAACAATCCCAAGGTGCGCATCCTGCGTTATCCGCATCCGTTCAACTATTCGGCGATCAATAATTTTGCCGTCAACCATGCCCGCGGCGATTACCTGGTGCTGCTCAACAATGACACGGTGGTCATTGATGGCGACTGGCTTGGTGCGATGCTCCATCACGCCCAGCGGCCAGAAGTGGGGGTAGTCGGCGCCAAGCTGTTATTCCTCGACGGGACTGTTCAGCATGCAGGCGTGGTACTCGGGTTGCGTGGCGTTGCAGACCACCCGTTTATCGGCGATTCAATGCAGTCCAACGGCTACCTTCACCGCTTGCATCTTGATCAAAACTACAGCGCGGTCACCGCCGCCTGCCTGATGATCAGCACCGAGTTGTACCTGCAAGTGGGTGGAATGGACGAGGTCGACCTGGCCGTTTCCTATAACGATGTGGATCTGTGCCTGAAAGTCGGCCAGGCCGGGCGGTTGATTGTCTGGACGCCTTATGCGCTGCTCGTTCACGAAGCCAGTGTGAGCCAGAACAACGTCGACACGACCAAGGAAGAAGCCAAGCGTAAAAGGTTCAAGGGCGAGCAGTCGGTGATGTACCAGCGCTGGCTTGGGCAAATCGCCAACGATCCGGCCTACAACCGCAACCTGACCCTGGAGGGCAACGGCTTCTCCTCCAAATACCGCACCGATACCGACTGGCACCCGTTTGCCAGTCGTGAGTTGCCTCACGTGCTGTGTCATCCCGTCGACTCTTTCGGCAGTGGGCACTACCGCGTGCGTCAGCCTTTCGCTGCCCTGAAAGCCGCGCAGCTGATCGGCGGAGCGGTGAGCGACGAGGGGCTGCAACCGACAGAACTGGAGCGCATTGCGCCGGACACGATTATTTTCCAGGGGCAGCACACAACGCCTCATCTGGAGTACATGCAGGACACCAAGGCATTCTCCAGGGCGTTCAAGGTTTACGAGCTGGATGACTATATTCTTGACGTGCCCGCTGGCAACTTGAACCACGAATTGCTTCCCAAAGACATCACCAAACGCTTGAAGAAAGCCGTAGGGCTGTGCGATCGGTTGGTGGTGTCGACCGAGCCGCTGGCCAATGCGCTGAAGGGTTTCAACGCCGACATCCGGGTGATGGAAAACCGTCTGCCGAGCCATTGGTGGAGCGACCTGACCAGCCATCGCCAACAAGGTCGCAAGCCTCGGGTTGGCTGGGCCGGCGGCTCGAGTCACAGCGCCGATCTGCAAGTCCTTGCCGAAGTGGTTCGTGCGCTGGAAGGAGAAGTTGAATGGGTGTTCATGGGGATGTGCCCACCAGCACTGCGGCCTTATGTCCATGAGTTCCATAGGGGGGTGAGTATTGAAAAGTACCCGCAAAGACTGGCCGGCCTGAACCTGGACCTGGCTTTGGCACCTCTGAAAGACAACTTTTTCAACGCCTGCAAAAGCAATTTGCGCTTGTTGGAATATGGCGCTTGTGGTTTCCCCGTGATCTGCTCGGACATCCCTTGTTATCGTGGTGATTTCCCGGTGACGAGAGTCAGGAACCGTTCGCAAGACTGGATTGCCGCTATTCGCGAACATCTGGCTGAGCCCGATGCCAGCGCCAAGGCTGGAGACGCCCTGCGCAGCGTTGTACTCAATCACTGGATGCTCAAGGACGAACATCTGTTGGCGTGGCGAAACGCCTGGCTGGCGGACTGAACAAGAGGCCAGCGTTGCGCGCTGCTTCTTCAATGTCTTTCGATACCGGCCCGAAAAAAAGCCTCACAGCCTTGAAACTGTGGGGCTTTTTCATATCTGCAGGATCGTGCTGAGCGGTTAGATCTCCTTGATCGGAGTCTCCCCCTGCACAGCCTTGATCAACCCGATCACGTGCAAACAATCCGCCTTGTTCACATACGACTCGCCGCTGGCGATGGTCTCGTGGTTACCCGCCCGCAATCTCCAGCGCCATTGCCCTTTGCCGGTGCTCGGGGTGCCTCTGGATTGCCTGTAAATCTCGAAATACATTCGTTTCGCTCCATGCGATTCATTTGTGCGACAGCCTGTGTGGCGCATGCTCGCAAGCCTAGCGCAGACGGTTTTTTTGGCTATCGGACATTTGTTTCCAATCGTTCGCGGATGTTTCTGAAGGGCGCGGGCTAGAGCGCAGCAATAGGCCTGTGGATTGGCCAAAATGACGCCGTCTGCGCCTTGCAACACCGTCGACGCTGCTGCTTAATACGGGACGGCTCATGGCGTCGAATATCGTTCGACGACCGACAAACACTATAAAAAGAGCATTCCTTTTGACTGAGCACGGAACGCAACAGCACAGGCAGGTGACGTTATCGCTGGTGGTCCCCGTTTTTAACGAGGAGGACAGCCTCGACACGTTTTTGCGGCGCATCAATGAAGTCTTCAAGACGCAGACGTTGATCGATCTTGAGTTGGTGTTCGTCAACGACGGCAGCACCGATGCCACGCTCGAACGCCTGCTCGAACATCAGCGACACGATGCACGCCTGCGCATCGTCGACCTGAGCCGCAACTTCGGCAAGGAAGCGGCGTTGTCCGCTGGTTTGCAGACCGCGACCGGGCAGATCGTGGTCCCGATCGATGCTGACCTGCAGGACCCGCCCGAAGTCATTCTGCAGATGATCGAGCGCTGGCGAGAAGGCTTTGAGGTGGTGCTCGGTCATCGCATCAGCCGTCGCAGCGACACCTGGGCCAAGCAGACGTCGGCCCACTGGTTCTATCGCTTGCACAACAAAATTGCCGAACAGCCTTTACCTGAAAACGTCGGCGATTTTCGTCTGATGGATCGCTGCGTCGTCGATGCGTTGCTGACGCTGCCCGAATCCCGGCGCTTTATGAAAGGCTTGTTCGCCTGGGTCGGGTTTCGCACCACCCACGTCGATTACGAACGCCCGGAGCGCGTGGCGGGGCAGAGCAAGTTCAACGGCTGGCGCCTGTGGAATTTTGCGTTGGAAGGCATCACCAGTTTCAGCACCGAGCCGCTGCGGATCTGGACGTATGTCGGCGCGCTGGTGTCGCTGGTGTCTTTTGCTTTCGCCATATTCATTGTGGTGCGCACGCTGATTCACGGTGTCGACATGCCCGGTTACGCCTCGCTGATGGTGGCCGTGACCTTTCTCGGCGGGTTGCAATTGATCGGCATCGGGGTGCTCGGTGAGTACCTGGGCCGCACGTATATCGAATCCAAACGCCGACCGGTTTTTCTGGTGCGCCGCGTCTACGACTCCAAGGACTGATTCATGGATCTCAAGGAAACCGACATCCTCGGCGACAGCATCAACGAGCATTGGTATTACTGCTCGAAAGCCGCGGCCACCCGGCGTTTGCTGGGAGATGCAGCCATCGGCCGAATCCTCGATGTCGGCGCCGGCTCGGGGTTTTTCTCCCACCACTTGCTGACGCATACCGATGCACGCGAAGCGTGGTGCGTGGATATCAGCTATAGCGCCGACTCCAGCGCGACCACCGCCGGCAAACCCGTGCATTACCGTCGCGGGATTGAAACCATCGATGCCGATCTGGTGCTGTTGATGGACGTGCTGGAGCATGTCGATGACGACCTCGGTCTGCTCAAGATGTATGTCGACAAGGTGCCATCGGGCAGCCGCTTTCTGATGACCGTGCCGGCGTTCCAGTTCTTGTGGAGCGGGCACGATGATTTTCTCGAACACAAGCGCCGCTACACCCTGGCGCAGTTCGAAACACTGGCGCGCGCTGCCGGTTTGTCGGTGCAGCGCGGTGCGTATTATTTCGGCGCGGTGTTTCCGATTGCGGCGGCGTTGCGCTTGTTGCCGCAAGGCGCACAAACCCAGCCACCGCGTTCGCAACTCAAGCGTCATCATCCGCTGGTGAATACGTTGCTCAAAACACTTTGCAGCCTTGAATTACCGTTGATGGGTATGAACCGTCTGGCAGGTTTGAGCGTTTTTGTGCTGGCGCAAAAGCCGTGACCTCAGCTGAAAAGTCAGCGTTGATCCAGCGGGGTTTGCGTTTTGCCGTGACCGGTGTGTTTGTCACCGCGTTGCATGCGTTGGTCGCGGTGCTGTTTATCCATTTCATCAGTGCGCCGCCGCCCCTCGCCAACGGTGTGGCGTTCGCCGTGGCGACAGTGGTGTCATATGTGATCAATACCACCTGGAGCTTCTCGGCCCGATTGCATGGGCGGACCCTGGTGCGGTTTCTGCTGGTTTCGGTCGGTGGTTTTTTTCTGGCGATGTTCGTCGCCTGGGCTGCGCAAATGGCCGGCCTCCACTATTTGCTGGGCATCGGCGCGGTGGCGCTGACGATCCCGGCATTCACCTTCGTACTGCACAACTTCTGGACGTACCGATGAGGGCATTGAACAAGCATCCGGCCCTCGCGCTGCTGCCATTGTTGCTCGGTGTGCTGGCGTTTTTTCTGGTGATCGGCCCGCGCGCCCTGGATCCGCAGAACATCGCTTGGCTGAAGGACGGTGACCCGGCGACGCATTACTTGGGCTGGGTGTATTTCCGGCACTCGCCCTGGACGTTTCCGCTCGGGCTCAACCCGTCTTATGGACTGGAGTTGGGCAGTGCGATCATTTTTTCTGACTCCAATCCACTGCTGGCACTGTTGTTCAAACCGTTCAATGGCTGGTTACCGGAAACGTTCCAGTATTTCGGCTTTTGGTTGCTGGCCTGTTTTGTCCTGCAAGCGTGGTTTGCCTGGAAGCTGCTCGGACTCATCAGCGACAACCCCGTGCTGCGCCTGTTGGGCACCGGTTTGCTGGTGTTTTCGCCGCCGATGTTTGTGCGTACCGGTGGGCATCTTTCTCTGGCCGGCCACTTTCTGATCCTGGCTGCTCTGTATCTGGCCTTGCATCCGGCGCTGACGCGACGGCGACTGGCATGGGGTGCCTTGCTTGCAGCCACCGCGCTGGTGCATGCCTACCTGTTGGTCATGGTGGCTTTGATCTGGATAGCCGATCTGTTTGGCAAAGTCATGCTCGGCACTCTGAATCGTCGGCAGGGGCTGACAGAGTTCGGCAGTCTATTTGCCCTGGTCAGCGTATGTTGCTGGCAGGCGGGTTATTTCAGCATTGTCGACGGCGCCGGTGGTGGCGGTTTCGGTTGGTATCGGATGAATCTGATATCCCTGTTCGACGCTGAGGGGTGGTCATACGTACTGCCAAGCTTCGCGACGGGCGGCGGCGACTACGAGGGCTTCAACTATTTGGGCCTTGGGGTGCTGCTGCTGGTACCCGCCGCGGGTTTTGCCATGCTGCGCAGCAATATTCGCGTCAAGGCGTTGCTGAGCCGTTGGCCATGGCTAATGTTGGCGATGCTCGGGCTGACGGTATTTGCCTTGTCCAATCAAATTGGCCTGGGCGCTCACACGTTCAGTTATCCGCTGCCGAAAACCGTTGAGGGGCTGGCGAGTATCTTCCGTGCCTCGGGCCGGATGTTCTGGCCGGTGTTCTATGCCATCGTTTTACTGGTTACGTTTCTGGTGGTGCGTGGCTATCGACCGGCGTTCGCCATGGGGCTGCTGGCGCTGGCGCTGACGACACAGATCGTCGATACGCGAATTGCCTGGGCGGGGTTGAGAGCGACAAAAATGGTCCCGCAAACTTCGGCCTGGGCCAGCCCGATGCACGATCCGTTCTGGAACAGTGCGGCCGCTCACTACAAGAATATCCGTGCGTTGATCCCCAAAAACCAGTCGGATCAGTGGCAGGTCCTAGCCGATTTTGCCGCGGCTCATGGTTTGAAGACCGATGCAGTTTATATGGGGCGCATGAGCCCCAAGGCGCTCGAAGAGGCTCAGCGTGACGCGCAACGCCGGCTGAGTGCCGGCCAATACGAAGCCGATTCGCTGTACATCCTCGACGATGATTCGCTGGACCTGGCCATCCAGAATGTTCACAGCGATACCGATCTGCTGACCCGGGTCGATGACTTTGTCGTACTGGCCCCAGGCTGGAAGCGCTGTGATCAATGTGTGGCGATGGTCGATGAGGGGCGCTCGATGTCAGCTGTTCCGTTGAGCCAGCCCGGCCTGGTGCAAGCGTTCAATCGCAAGAGCCGGCAGTTGGTCAAAGGCTGGGCCGCTCCGGAAGCGTGGGGCACCTGGAGTGAAGGGCAAGACGCCGAAATCGCGCTGCGTGTGGCGCCAGATACCCGCTCGATTGTCATCGACGTGCTGGCTTTCGTCATGCCGCCCAAACTGACTCAACGGGTCATCGTCAGTGTCAATGGCGTTGAAGTCTTGTCGACTCGCCTGACGCAGGTTCAGGGCAATCTGCTGGAAATTCCGCTCAACCCGGCTGTCCGCGAAACGCTGGTCGATGGCCGGGTCGTGACGATCCAGGTGCATTTGCCCGATGCCACCAGTCCACGCAATCTGGGGTTGAACGATGATGCTCGGGTGATGGGGCTGGGGCTGAAATCGCTGACCGTTCGCTGAGGCTCGGCCGGCCGTGCAAAGGTTGATGGACGCCGGGCCCAAGGCCTTTCTACACTGCCCGTATTCCGGGGAGCAGGGGGCAATGGATGAACCGCAATGAACTACGCAAAGCCGACATCAACCTGATGGTGGTGTTCGAAACCTTGATGCTTGAACGCAATGTGACCCGGGCGGCCGAGAAGCTGTTTCTCGGCCAGCCGACCATCAGCTCGGCGCTCAACCGCTTGCGGACGATGCTCAACGATCCGCTGTTCATCCGCGTCGGCCATCGCATGGAACCGACGGCCCGTGCCGAAGATATCTTTCGCCATCTCAAGCCGGCGCTGGATTCGCTATCAGTGGCGCTGAGCCTGACCCGCGATTTCGATCCAGCGGTCAGTACCATGACTTTCCGTATCGGCCTGTCCGATGACGTCGAGTTCGGCCTGTTGCCGCCGCTATTGCGTGCACTGCGTCAGGAGGCACCGAACGTGGTGTTCGTGGTGCAACACGTCGATTATTGGCGGATTCCCGATCTGCTCGCCGCTGGCGACATTACTGTCGGCATCAGCCAGACCCGAGGTCTGCCGGCCAATGCCAAGCGCAAATTGCTGCGGCATATTCAGCCGAGCATCCTGCGTGCCGACGCCAGTGATACGCCGCTGACGCTGGATGAATATTGCGCACGTCCGCATGTGCTGGTTTCGCACACGGCCAACGTCAGTGGTTTCGCCGATGAGTGGCTGGCCGAACTCGGTCGTACTCGCCAAGTGGTGCTGTCGGTGCCGCAATACAGCGCGTTGCCGGCGCTGTTGGCGGGTACGGACCTGATCGCCAGTCTGCCGGATTACACTGCGGCGGCCATGGCCACTTCCGGATTACTGTTCAAGGAACCGTTTCCGTTCAAGACGCCAACGCTGGATTTGTCGATGGTCTGGCTCAGTCACGTCGACAGCGATCCGGCGGAGCGCTGGTTGCGCTCCAGGCTGGAGCAGTTCATGAGTGAAAGGCCACTGACCTCATCCTGAGCCATAACATACACTTTGTGGGAGCGAGCTTGCTCGCGAAAGCGGCGTATCAGGCACCTTTAGCGGCGCTGAATGATCGCATTCGCGAGCAAGCTCGCTCCCACATTGATATGTGAAAGTCCCCGGAAAGGTAGGGCAGAGCTGTGCTATATGTACGACCTTTCTGCCAACTGACTGGGGATCTGCAATGCCACACCTGCACATGGAATACACCGCCAACCTGCCGCAGTTGAACGCTGACGTCGCGTTGATCCGCCTCAACAACACGCTGGTGGGCTCCGGTCAGTTCGCGGCGGAGTTCGATATCAAAAGTCGTGCGGTGAAAGTCGAGACCTTCAAGGTCGGTACCGCCATGGCCGAACGCGCCTTCGTCTATGTGAAGCTGGCGCTGCTCAGCGGGCGTTCGCCGCAGATCAAGAAGCAGTTGTCAGAGAGCCTGTTGGCAGTCTTGCAGGACCTGTGCGAATGGCCGGCCGGTGTCGAAGTGCAGCTGTGCGTTGAGCTGGTCGACATGGATCGCGAGTCCTACAGCAAAACCGCGATTGGCATGTAGGAATCAGGCCGCTTCAAGTTCGCTGCACACCTTGACCACCTGCTCGCGCAACCACAGGTTGGCGCTGTCCTGATCCACGCTTTGGCTCCACTGCATGTCGAGGGTGAAGCCTGGCAAGCCGTTTGGCGCCTCACAGTGATTGAACACCGCCTCGTTGGTCAGCAAGCGCTGGATGCGGCGGGGCAGGGTGAGGATGAAGTCGGTCCCGGTGATCATTTTCAATGCCGCGCTGTAGCTGTTCGAGCGCGCGACGATCTGGCGCTTCTGCGCCTGCCGCGCCAGCCAGCCATCGACCATGTTGGTGGTCGACGTCCACGGCGTCGGGAACACATGCCGGCGTTCGGTAAAGGCCTGCAGACTCAAGCGCGGCTCCAGTGGCGTGGCACGTTTGTCGAAGACGCAGACCAGATCATCCTCCAGCAACATCCGTGATTTCAGGTCGGTGTGATGGCGGTGGAAGTTGGGGCCGAAGCTGATCACCAGATCGAGGCTGCCGTCGCGCAACTCATCCGCCGGGACGTCGGTCTCGAACTTGTGCATGTTGACCATCACCGGCAAATCATCGAAATCGAAACGCTTGAGCAGGCGCGGCAGGATCAGTTGCTCGAAGTATTCCGGGGCGCAGATGTTGAAGGTGACGGCTTGCTGGGTCGGGTCGAACGTGGGGGCGCCGGCGTGGCACAGGTTGATGCTTTCGAGGATCTTCTGCACATGTCCGTACATGGTGCTGGCCTTGTAGGTCGGACGCATGCCGGTACGGGTATTGATAAACAGCTCGTCTTCGAAACTGGTGCGCAGTTTTTTCAAACAGTAACTGACGGTGGACTGGCTGACGAACAGGGTTTCTGACACGTCGGTAACGCTGCTTTGCTCATAAACAGCGATAAACACCATGAGATCCTGCATGTCGAGCTTTCGTAGCAAGTTACTGTTCAGCATCCGTTCCGTCTCGCTGTGCTCCTTGCGCTGAATCCGCGCAAACGTGTGCGAACGATCCTAACGGAACGATGGTGCCAGGACAAAGCCCTGTAGGACGTTTCACGGTCAGTTGTGGGACAGAAAGTTTTACTAACACGACGTCGCCGACAAAACCGCTGTAAGGTGGCCAGAAGCCTTTATCTCGACGAGGGAAAGTGTCGGGCGTAATGCCTGGGATCGAAGCGCCACACCATCAACAGCATCACCCCCATCACAGCCGTTAGCGACCACCATGCCCATTCGAAGCTGCCGAGTCGGTCGCGGATCACTCCAGCCATTAGCGGCGAGAGGCCAGCGATCAGGTAGCCGATGCCCTGCACGAAGGCGGTCAGGCCACCGGCGCGTTGTGGGTTGTCAAGGTGATCGAGCGAGACGATCAGGCTCATCGGAAACAAACCGCCAATACCCAATCCCAGCAGGCATGGCCACAGCAGGCTGAATTGGTGCGGGCTGAGGATCAGGCCGCAAAACCCGGCGATGATCAGCATCAGTAACGCCATCAGAATCACGCGGCGATCCCGGCTGCGATTGGCGATAGCGGGAACCACCAGGCCGGAAATCACCTCCATGGCCGTCAGAAAACCTAACAGCAGTCCGGCGTTTTGTTCGCTCCAGCCTTTTTCCACGTAGTACGGGGCGAGCCAGGCCAGCACACAGGTGTAGGACGCTGTCCCCAAACCAAAGAAGATTGCCAGTAACCAGGCGCGGGAATTGGCGAAGAACGAGTCTTTTCTGGCTACCGCCATTTCCGTGGAGGGTTGCTGGCGGCGTTGGAACCACCAGAACACAATCGCGAGTAAAGCCAGAATCGCCCAGAAGGCCAGACCGCTGCGCCAGCTTCCGGTTTGCACCATCACTAGTGGCGCCAGCGAGGCGGCAAGCGCGGCGCCACCCATGATCGACGTGACGTACAAGCCCATGCACAGCGCGACGTTGTCGGCGAAGCGCGATTTGATCAGCGCCGGCATCAACGCCTGAATCAATGCAATGCCGATGCCGGCCAGCACGGCGCTGGCGATCAGTTCGGCTGCCGATTCGATAAACAGTCGCGACAGCGTCGCCAGGCCAATGATCAGCAACGACAGCAATACCGTCCGTTGCTCACCCAGCCGTTGACTGATGCCAATGCCGAAAAACATCGCCAGCCCCATGGCCATCACCGGCAGCATGGTCAGCAAAGAAGCGACACTGAAGCTCAGCGGGATGTCGCCGCGAATGGCCGACAGTAGGGGGCCGACCGCCGCCATCGACGGACGCAAATTGAGCCCGACGAGAATGATGGCGAACATCAACCAGACAGCGGGGCGGGCGGTGGCGCGGAGGTTTTCCATCATCAGACCTTTGAGCGGGGCCAACGATTAGGCGCGGAACCGCTTGTGCCGGGCAAACCAGAAAATCCACAGCAGTATTTAAAAATTCGATAACCCCTCAATTCACTGTGGGAGCGAGCTCGCTCGCGAATGCAGAATTCCAATTAGCGCAGGTGTTGGATGGCCGGACGCCTTCGCGAGCAAGCTCGCTCCCACAGGTTTTAACGGATGGCTAAAACTGAATAAAACCTGAACCATTCTCAAATACTTCACAAGTTTCAGCGTAAAGGTATAAGCCAACTAATCATTGGCGTCTTTTTCACAAAAAATTGATGATTGCCTGCTTAAAGTTTGACATGCCTTAGTTAATGAAATTTTCACAATTGAATTTTCCATCATTGACCGAGGCTCGTCTTTTCAGGAATGACCCCTTCTATGTTGAAGTTAAAAGCCGTGCGCCCGGAATGGGTGACGTTGATTGCCAGTGCCTTTCTTTTACTGGGCTGCAATGTTGTGCTCTGGCAGCACCTGTTCGAGATCACCGCTGCCGATGGCAATGGCCTCGCCATGCGCTTGGCGTTCGGGGTGATGATCCTCGCCGCGTTCAACATCGTGCTGACGGTTCTGGCTTTTCGTCCAGTGCTCAAACCGCTCTTGACGCTGATATTTCTGATCAGCGCCGGTGTGGCTTATTTCATGAGCCAATATGGCGTCATGATCGATGCCGGCATGTTTCGTAACTTTGCCGAAACCAATGCCACGGAAGTGCGTGACCTGCTCTCGTTGAAGTTGTTTGCTTATATTCTGTTGCTCGGTGTTTTACCGTCCTTGTTACTGTGGAAAGTGCCAGTCAACTATCGTCGCTGGCACCGCGAGTTGATCAGCAAAGTTATTGTCAGTGTCGTTTCGGTCGCGGTGATTGGCGCGGTGGCATTGGTCAACTATCAGGGCCTGTCCTCGCTGTTTCGCAATCACCACGAAATTCGTTTGATGTTGGTGCCCAGCAACTACATCGGCGCTTCGGCCGGTTACCTGCGTGAGCAAGTTGTCTCGGCACAGCAACCGTTCATCAAGATCGGCGAAGATGCCCGGCGCAATCCCGAAGTGCAGCTTCAGCCGCGTAGATCCCTGACCGTGCTGGTCGTGGGCGAAAGCGCCCGAGCGGAGAACTTCGGCATCCTCGGTTATGACCGGGACACCACCCCGCAACTGGACAAGGAAGCCGGGTTGATCGCCTTTACCGATGTGCACTCCTGCGGTACGGAAACGGCTGTTTCGGTGCCGTGCATGTTCTCCAACATGGGCCGCAAGGATTACGACGCGAGCAAGGCGAAGAATGAAGAAGGCCTGCTCGACGTGCTCAAGCGTGCCGGTATCGATGTGATCTGGCGCGACAATCAGTCGGGCTGCAAAGGCACTTGTGATCGGGTCACTCTGCAAGATGTGAGCAACCTGAAAGATCCGGCACTGTGTGCCAACAGCGAGTGCCGCGATGAAATCCTCCTGCAAGGTCTGCAAAGTTTTATCGACCATCTGGACAAGGATACCGTGCTGGTTTTGCACCAGATGGGCAGCCATGGCCCGGAATACTTCAAGCGTTATCCGAAGGAATACGAGCACTTCACGCCTGTTTGTGAAAGTAACGCGCTGAACAATTGCAGCCGTGAAAGTATCGTCAACGGTTACGACAACACGCTGGTGTACACCGACCATGTGCTATCGAGCCTGATCGATGTATTGCGCAGCAATCAGGACAAAGTCGATACCGCCATGTTGTATCTGTCGGACCACGGCGAGTCGCTGGGCGAATACAACTTGTTCCTGCACGGTACGCCTTACATGTTGGCGCCAGAGCAACAAAAGCATGTAGCGATGCTGGCGTGGTTCAGCGACAGCTATCAAAAGGCCTATTCGGTCGATACCCATTGCCTGCAAATGAGCCGCGATAAACCGCTGAGCCAGGACAACCTGTTCCACTCGATGCTTGGCCTGCTCGAGGTCAAGAGCAAGGTCTATCAGCCGGATCTGGACATGTTTGCCGGTTGCCGTGGTGCGGTGATCGACGGCGTACTCGCCAAGGACTGAGTCCAATCGGCTCCGTCGTTCTGATACGACGGAGCTTTCTGCTTCTTCTGTCAGACTATTCTTGCTCTCCGGCAGGACATTTCGTTACAGCTCTTGCCCTTCACAGGCGCGTAAATCGCCGGTGGCGATATATACTGCGCGCCATTCTTCAAGGGAGAGCCGTGTGGCCATCGATATTCACTGGATTCGCGACAACGAAAGCCTCGCGCAGTTTTGCGCCGAGTGGCAGCAGCTGCCCTTCGTTGCCCTCGACACCGAATTCATGCGGGTCGACACCTTCTACCCGATTGCCGGCCTGTTGCAGGTCGGCGACGGTAAACGCGCCTACCTGATCGACCCGTTGACCATCAACGCCTGGCAACCGCTGGCCGCCTTGCTGGAAAACCCGGCGGTGCTCAAAGTCCTGCACGCCTGCAGCGAAGACCTCGAAGTGCTGTTGCGTCTGACCGGCAGCCTGCCGGCGCCGATGTTCGACACGCAATTGGCTGCCGCCTACCTGAACCTCGGTTTCTCGATGGGCTATTCGCGGCTGGTGCAGGAAGTGCTTGGCATCGAACTGCCGAAGGGCGAGACCCGTTCCGACTGGTTGCAGCGCCCGTTGTCCGAGACGCAAATCAGCTACGCCGCCGAAGATGCCGTGCATCTGGCGGAGGTTTTCGTACAGCTGCGGCCGAAACTGTCTGACGACAAATTTGCCTGGGTATTGGAGGACGGTGCCGAACTGGTCGCCAACCTGCGCCGCGAAACCGATCCTTACGAGCTCTACCGCGAGGCCAAGCTGGCGTGGAAACTTTCGCGCGCACAACTGGCGGTACTGCGTGAGCTGTGCGCCTGGCGTGAAAAAGAGGCCCGCGCCCGCGATCTGCCGCGCAACCGCATCGTCCGTGAGCATTCGCTGTGGCCGCTGGCCCGCACACAACCGGACAACCTTGCGGCGCTGGGCAAGATCGAAGACATGCACCCGCGTACCGTGCGTCAGGACGGCCAATTTCTGCTTGATCTGATCAAGCGCTCTGGCAGTGTGGGGCCTGATCAATGGCCGCCAGCGGTGCCGGAGCCATTGCCGATCGAAGCCGCCGCGTTGATCAAACAATTGCGCGCATTGGGCCAGGCTGAGGCCGAGCGTCTGGGCATTGCCCCGGAACTGATGCTGCGCAAGAAAACCCTCGAAGCCCTGGTCAAAAGCGGTTATCCCGAGGGTCCTTACCAATTGCCTGAGTCGTTGCGTGGCTGGCGCCGCGAACTCATGGGCCAGAAGCTGCTCGACAGCCTGGCCACCGCCGGAGAACAGCCTTGAAACGTATTTGTTCCATCTACCAAAGCTCCAAGCGCAGCGGCATGTACCTTTATGTGCTCAAAAGTGATGCGCTTGAGCGTGTGCCGGAAGCGCTGATGCTGGCGTTCGGCAAGCCGAAGCATTCCTTCGACCTGGTGCTGTCGCCCGAGCGCAAACTGGCCAGCGAGGACATCGTCGTGGTTCTGGAAAACCTCGACAAGCAGGGCTACCACCTGCAAATGCCACCGGCCGAGGACGAGTACATCGAGCACTTGCCCGAAGAGTTGCTGCGACGCAACGACCCGGTCTGATCTGCGCGGCTCTGTTCTGAGTCTCGGTTTACCCTGGAACTGTTTTTACCGCGATGGCCGTCCGAATCCGGCGGCCATCTGCACGGTTTGCGAAAGGTTTGAAGATGCGCGTTCTGATTGCCGAACACGACCACGCGATTTACGCCCGGCTGCTGCGTCAGGCAGCGCCGGAGCTTGAAGTACTGACCAGTGGCGACTCCGCCGAGCTGGCCCGTCAGGCCGCCGATTGCCCGGTGTGGCTGGGCCAGCCGGACCTGCTTGCGACCCTGCTGCGCCAGGGCCACCAGCCACAATGGCTGCAATCGACCTGGGCTGGCATCACGCCGTTGCTCGCGGACGGTTTGCGCCGTGACTACCGTCTTACCCGCGCGGTGGGGATTTTCGGTCAGGTGATGGCTGAGTACGTGCTGACCTACATCCTCGGCCATGAGCGCGAAGTGCTCGCACGACTGGTCAGCCAGGTCGAACGCAAGTGGGACCACCGCAGCGGCCAGAGCCTGGCCGGGCGCAAGGTGTTGATCGTTGGCACCGGTGATATTGGCCAGAGCGTGGCGCAGTTCCTGCTGCCATTTGGCATTGAGTTGTACGGCATCGCCAGCAGCGCCCGCGAGCAGGCGCCGTTTGTCGAGGTCGGCTCGATGGCCGATCTGCCACGGCTGGTGGGCGAAGTGGATTACGTGGTCAATCTGTTGCCGAACACCGAGCACACCCACGATATCTACGATGCGGCGCTGTTCAAGCAATTCAAACCGACCGGGTTGTTTATCAACGCCGGACGGGGTGTCGCGGTGGTTGATGCCGATCTGGTGGACGCGTTGAAGGAAGGCCATCTGGCGGGGGCAGTGATCGACGTTTGCCGTCAGGAGCCACTGCCGCAACGCCATCCATTCTGGACCGCTTGGGGCTTGCTGCTGACCGGGCACAGTTCGGCGCCGACGTCACCGGCGTTGATGGTGCAGCTGTTTGTCGAGAACCTGAAGGCGTATCAGGCGGGTGAGGCATTGCGCGGGGAAGTGGATTTCAACCGCGGATATTGAATGTTCGCCGAATAAAAATGTGGGAGCGAGCCTGCTCGCGAAGGGGGAGTGTCAGCCAACATCATCGTTGTCTGACACAGCGCTTTCGCGAGCAGGCTCGCTCCCACATTTGTTTTTGTGCTGGCTTAGAGGCTGAAGTCGCCTTCTGCCGCCAGTTCGTTCAGCGGGCGGCGCGGGCTCGGCTCTTCACGGGCTTGCAGGTATTCAGCCAGCGTTGCCTTGTCACCGAGTTTGCCAACGGCAACGGCCGCATGCAGCGCATAACCTTCAGGAATATTCAGCTCTTTGCGCGTCAACTCCTGATCGAAACCGGCCATGCCGTGGGTGTGCCAGCCGCTGATGCTTGCTTGCAACGCCAAATGGCCCCACGCCGAACCGGTGTCGAAGGTGTGCCACAACGCTGGGGTTTCTTCCGTCGCGCCGGGTGCAGTGAACGTGGTTTTCGAAATCACGATCACCAGCGCCGATGCGTGCTGCGCCCAGCTACGGTTGAATTCATTGAGCAGACCCAGATAACGCTCCCAGTTCGGCGTATCGCGACGCGCATAGAGGAAACGCCACGGCTGCGAGTTATACGCCGAAGGCGCCCAGCGCGCGGCTTCGAAGAAGCTCAGCAGGGTTTCTTCCGGGATCGTTTCACCAGTGAAGGCGCGCGGCGACCAGCGGTCGGTGAATTGCGGGTGAATGGCGTAATCGGCAACGCGAGGGTTGGCACTCATGGAGAGATTCCTTACTACGGTTGAGTCAGGGATTTGAATGAAAACCCGGCGGGATCAGTTGCGCTGAACGATGGGGTTTTCCGAGCCTGAGGGTTCACCACAATGCAACGCGGTCGAGCGTTAATGGCTTGCGGGCAAGGCTCCTTGCGACTGGCAAAGCTACGCGCCGCCACAAAAACTGACAAGTCCCGCACAACCGGCAGTCGCCAACGCTTGGCCCGCCGGGCCTTGGGCACTAGACTGGCGGCCTTTTCACCACCTGATGTTGATGCTTGAGCCATGGCCGCCAAAGTCGAACCGTTCTGGATACGCAAAACCCTCGATCAACTGGATCATCAGGAATGGGAATCGCTGTGCGACGGCTGTGGTCTGTGCTGCCTGCAGAAACTCGAGGATGAAGAAGACAACAGCGTTTATTACACGCGCATCGCCTGCAAACTGCTCGACCTGAAAACCTGCCAGTGCAGCGATTACCCGAACCGCCTCAAGTTTGTCCCGGACTGCATCCAGCTCACCCCGGGCCAGGCCGAAGAGTTCAAATGGCTGCCGCCGACCTGCGGTTATCGACTGGTCAGCGAAGGCAAGGATCTGCCGTTGTGGCACCACTTGGTCTGTGGCGATCGCGACGCGGTGCACCACGAGCGCATTTCCCAGTCCGGGCGCATGCTTGCCGAAGGCAGCGTGCCGGAAGATGACTGGGAAGATCACCTGATTTTCCGCGCGGGCTGAATACCTGCTGATTCAAGCTTTACCAAGGAGTGCGTATGGCTGTCGGATTGTCGCGAGCGTTGATGATTGCGCTGCTGGCGCTGAACACGCCGGCATGGGCGGCGAAGAAAGTCGATCTGGATTATCACGTGCGCTTGTTGCCACAGAGCGATCAGGCCGAAGTACGCCTGACCCTGGCCAAAGGCGAGGCGGTGCGCAGTCTCGATTTCGATCTTGGCGACGGCAGCCATTACAGCGACTTCAAGGCTGACGGCCAGTGGCTGTTGACCCCGGGCAAACAGGCACGGGGCGTCTGGCGCCCGACCAGTGACAAGTCCAGCCTGACCTACCGCGTACGCGTCAGCCACGGTCGCAAGAACGGCAGTTTCGACACGCGCATGACCCCAAGCTGGGCGTTGATGCGCGGCGATGAACTGGTGCCACCAGCCAAACTCGATCAACAGGACGGCACCGAGCTGGTCGCGCGTCTGCAATTCGAATTGCCCGACGGTTGGAAGAGCATCGAAACCGCTTGGCCGCGCATCGGCAAAAACAAATTCCGTATCGACAATCCTTCGCGCCTGTTCGACCGCCCGACCGGGTGGATGCTCGCCGGCCACCTCGGCAGCCGCCGCACTCGCTTGGGTGAAACCGAGGTCACCGTGGCCTCACCGCAAGGGCAGGGCATGCGGCGTATGGACGTGCTGACCTTGCTGACGTTCGTCTGGCCGCAGGTGCAGGCCGTGTACCCGCGACATCCGAGCAAGCTGTTGATCGTCGGTGCCAGCGACCCGATGTGGCGCGGCAGCCTCGGTGCGCATGAATCCATTTACGTGAATACGCGATTGCCGCTGGTCAGCGAAAGCGGCAGCAGTGCGCTGGTGCGTGAGCTGGCACAGGTGTTCGGGCGTATTAACGACGAGCAGCGCAGTGACTGGATCAGCGAAGGCTTTGCCGAGTATTACGCCATTGAACTGGTACGCCGCGCGGGTGGCATGAGCGATGAGCGTTATCAGAGTTTGCAGGCGAAACTGGCCAGGGACAGCCAGAAAGTAACGACCTTGCGCGGCGAGCAGATCAGCCCGGCGCAGGTGGCGAAAGCGGTGGTGCTGTTGCAGGAACTGGATGGCGAGATTCGTTTGAAGACGCGCAACAAGCGTTCGCTGGATGATGTCTTGCGTGGAGCGATGCATCTGGGGACGGTGAGTACCAAGGAGTTTGTGCAACTGGCCGAGAGTGTGCTCGGCGAGTCTTCCAAAGTCCTCGATACCGCGTTGCTTCAGTGACACCGCTATCGCTGGCAAGCCAGCTCCCACAGTGTTTTGGGATGGGCACAAAATCAGTGCACAACCCATAAGCCGATTTGGGGCTGGGCAAAAATTCTGTGGTCTCCACAGAACCTGTGGGAGCTGGCTTGCCAGCGATGAGGCCGTCAGCCCCACCGCAAATCTCGGATCAAACCCCGGCTTTCGGCGATTTCACCGAATCATTGCCGGTCACGGTGGCGGTGCTGGTCGCCGCCTCGGCATTGGCTTTGAGCTTGCTCAACTCTTCCCCGGCCCTTTCGATCTTCGCCCGCACGTTGTTCATGTCCTGACGACTTTTCTCAAACAGGCTCTTCACCGAACTGTGCCCGGTAATCCCGCGCGCCATGGCCACGCCGCCAATCGCCACCTGAATCAAGCCGAACACACCGCCACGGCGCA
The DNA here is from genome assembly GCF_054070155.1 of Pseudomonas sp. SDT291_1_S447. Taxonomy (NCBI): domain Bacteria; kingdom Pseudomonadati; phylum Pseudomonadota; class Gammaproteobacteria; order Pseudomonadales; family Pseudomonadaceae; genus Pseudomonas; species Pseudomonas sp. SDT291_1_S447. Next base: position 37,899 of record NZ_JBSVXS010000018.1, on the reverse strand, counting down.
GGCCCTTACCGACCATGATCACGCCGCCCGCGAGCGAGCCGATACGCTCCCAACCTTCGACGTTCTGCTCGGAACGGCTCTGGAACGGGGTGGATTCGATACGTTCGACACGTTTGAGCTCGGTCATGATCTTTCTCCAGGCAATGAGTAATCGATAAACAAGCTGACTGCCAGAGCGGTCAGCTCGTTCCATCGGATGTGCGACGCTTTAGCGGAATTTTGGCCCGGAGCGGGTGTTCAAGCCCTTGGCCATACGGTCGTAGAGCACGACGTTGACCGTGGCGGCGAGGTTCATGCAACCAGTGGTCGGGATGTACACGACGTCTTCGCACCAGTCGCGGATCTCTTTATCCAGCGAGCCGTCTTCCGGGCCGAAGATGTACAGGGCGCGATCCGGGTGGGTGTATTCCGGCAGCGGGCGGGCGCCCTCGACCAGTTCCACGGCGACCGGCACGCAGTTGAGCGGGAGGATCTTTTTCAGATCGTCGATGCCGATCAGCGGGATGTCGTAGTGCACGCGCTTGGTGTCGGTGACGAAGTCGGCGGCGCGTTCATAACGCTTGCCGGTGTAGAACACCGACGCCACGCCATAGCAGCCTGCGGCGCGCATCACCGAACCGACGTTCTCTGGTGATTTGGGGTTATACAAACCAATGCAGCTGTACCGTTTGTCTGCCACGAGCGGGGTGCCTTCGGGAAAAAGAGGGCGATTATACGGGGATTGGGGCAGGGGTGGCAGGTTCGAGATCTGCGGTGTCTGCTCTGGCCCTATCGCTGGCAAGCCAGCTCCCACAGTGATTTGGATCGCTCACAAATTTTGTGTATACCCGAGATACCTGTGGGAGCTGGCTTGCCAGCGATGAGGCCAGTTCAGGCAATGAAGATCAGTCTTCTTTTTTCATGAGACCGGCCAGCGCGGCAAACGGGTTGTGCGTCGCCTTGGCAATCTTCGGCGTGCTCAGCGAGCCTTCGCTGAAATACTGCTGATCGGTATAGCGCGAGTGCTCGTTGTCGTGGCAATACAGGCACAACAATTCCCAGTTCGAGCCGTCCTGCGGGTTGTTGTCGTGGTTGTGGTCGCGGTGGTGCACGGTCAGTTCGCTCAGGCGCTTGCCGGAAAACTCACGGGTGCAGCGGCCACAGACGTGCGGGTACATTTTCAGGGCCTTGTCGCGGTAGCCCATTTCCTTGTCGCGCTGGTTGTCGGCGAGGATGCGATCCAGCTTCGACGTGTTGGTTGGGGTGGACGAACTCATGGGTTCACCTTTGTAAAAGACTAATGACGGTTATGCGCAGAGTTTAGCTCAGCCCTTGAGCTTCTCGGCAATCCAGATTGTGTGCCGCGTGCCCTTGTTGCCGTGGGCGAAGACCTGGACTTCTTCGGCCTTGAAACCGGCCTTCTTCAATTTGTCGGAAAACAGCCGGTCGGCGCTGGCCGACCATACCGCCAGCACGCCTTTCGGGCGCAGGGCTTTGGCGCAGGCATTCAGACCAGCGGCCGAGTACAGCCAACTGTTGGCCTTCTGAGTCAGGCCTTCGGGGCCGTTGTCGACGTCGAGCATGATCGCGTCGAAACCGTTCGGCTCACTTTGCAGGACCTTGGCCACGTCTTCCTGACGGATCACCGTGCGCGGATCCAGCAGCGGTCGACCGGACTTTTCGCCGAGCGGGCCACGGTTCCACTCGACCACGCCGGGCACCAGCTCAGCGACCACCACTTCGGCAGTCTTGCCCAGATGCTTGAGCGCGGAGGCGAGGGTGAAACCCATGCCCAAACCGCCGATCAGCACTCGCGAATCCGGCCGGCCAGCGACCTTGCGGCACGGGATTTCGGCCAGTGCATCTTCGGAACCGTGCATGCGCGTGTTCATCAATTGCCCGCCGTCGCCGCCCTGGATCTTGATGACGAAATCCTCGCCATACTCGAACAGGCACAGGGCACCGCCGCTTTCAGGGATCGGGGTGGTGTCGAGCAGAACGAAACGTTTCATGGAAATCTCTACAAGGGGGAAGGCAAGCAGGCCCGTTGGGAGTAGCCTGAGCGCAGACTAGAGGCCAAACGGAGCCCTTGATGAAGCGCACCATTCTAACGGTCATTGCCCTGGCCGCGCTCTCGATTACTGCAGTGCAGGCGCAACAGATAATTCCGGTCAGCCCGGCGCCGCAACCCGGCTCGCCCGGCACCGCGACACCGACGCCGTATCCGCAGATCACGCCGATCAACATTCCCAAGTCCGGTGCCGGCAGTGGCAGTCCACCGCTGGTGCCGATCGAAATGCCCAGCCCGCCGAGCAAGGATCAACCGGTGCCGGGCATTGAACCGAGCGGCACCAAGGCAAAATCTCCCGGCGGTTAAACCTGTTGCGCCGCCAGTTGGCCGTCGGCCATACGCAGGCGTTTCGACAGGGAGACGGCGAGGGCGCGGATGATCTTCGCGGCGATCTTCGGCGCGTCGTTGAGCATTTTTTCCAGCGAATCCTTGCCGAGGTTCAATAGTTGGCAGTTAGTCGCGGCGATGCAGGTGGCCGAGCGGCGTTCACCGTCGAGCACGGCCATTTCACCAAACGCCCGACCGCTGCGCAGGGTAGCCATGGTGATCACCTGACCATCGGGCCCGGTTTTCTGCACGGCGACCTGGCCGGTGTGGAGGATGCACATGAAGCTGCCGGCATCGCCCTCACGGAAAATCGCCTCGCCTTCAGCCACGGTGCTGATGCTGAAGTAGCCGGAAGCGGCCGCAAAGTCGGCCAGCTGCAATTGATCGAACAGGCCGCAGTCCATCAGCCAGTCGCGGATTTCGTTGTTCAGTAAGGTCGGTTCTGACATGTCGTCACGGTCTTTTTGTTTTCACTGTTTCAGGCTTCACACGATCCCTTGTAGGAGCTGCCGAAGGCTGCGATCTTTTGATCCTGCCTTTGAAAAAATCAAAAGATCGCAGCCTTCGGCAGCTCCTACAGGGGATCTTGGGGGTATCGGCCTCTTGGGTCTGCAATTAAGACCCAAGTGACCGACGGAGTTCCTCAGGCCAGGCCCAAAACCTTGAAAACAAATGCGTATTCGAGTGCTACGTCACGTAATCCCTGATAACGCCCGCTCATCCCGCCATGCCCGGCGCCCAGTTCCGTCTTGAGCAGCAGCACATTGTTGTCGGTCTTGGTCGCGCGCAGTTTCGCCACCCACTTGGCCGCTTCCCAGTACTGCACGCGGCTGTCGTTGTAGCCGGCGATTACCAGCGTTGCAGGATAGTCCTGCGCGCTGACGTTTTCGTAGGGCGCGTAAGCCTTGATTCGCTCGTAAACCTCCGGCTCTTCGGGATTGCCCCATTCGTCATATTCGGTGACGGTCAGTGGCAGTTCCGGGTCGAGCATGGTGTTGAGCACGTCGACGAACGGCACTTCAGCAATCGCCACGGCGAACAGATCCGGACGCTGGTTGAGCACCGCACCAATCAGCAAACCACCGGCGCTGCCACCGCTGATCGCCAGTTTTTCCGCAGTGGTAATGCCGTTGAGGATCAGAAATTCGGCGCAGGCAATGAAGTCGCTGAAGGTGTTGTGCTTGTGTTCCTGCTTGCCGGCGCGATACCAGGCCTCGCCCAGTTCACCGCCGCCGCGCACGTGAGCAATGGCGAAGGCCATGCCACGATCCAGAAGACTCAGACGGGCATGGGAGAACCACGGATCAAGGCTCGAGCCGTAAGCGCCATAACCGTACAGATACAGCGGCACCGGTTTGCCGACCATTTCGCGTTTCATCACCAGACTTATCGGCACTTGCGTACCGTCTGGCGCGGTCGCCCACAGGCGCTGGCTGACGTAAGCGTCGGCGTCGAACGGGCCGAGCACCGGGGTTTCTTTCAACACCGCTTGTTCGCCGCTGGCGAGGATCAGTTGGCGAACCTGTGCCGGACGGTTCAACGCCTCGTAGCGCAGACGAATGCGGTCGCTTTCAAATTCCAGGCTGTTTTGCACATAGAGGCTGTAGGCCGCGTCCGGCAATTGCACGCGATAAGGCGTCAGACCGTGTGGGTGCACTTCGATGATCGGCAGGCCACCCTCGCGCAGACTCAGGGTCATGGCCTCGGTGTTGAGGCTGACGCCATCAAGCATCACCGTGTCGCTGTGGGGGATCAGGTTCTGCCAGTCGGCTTCGGTCGGCGCGGTGCCGCTGTCCGGGGCCTGATACAGGGCGTAGTTGATGCCGTCGCGGTTGGTGCGGATAAACCACGTCCACACGCCATCGAGCAGGCCGTGATCGACATCGTATTCGTGATCCTCGACGCGCGGCGCCAGGCAAGTGAACGGCAGGTGTGGCTGATTGGCGTCGAGCGCCCAGACTTCGCTGGTGGTCTTGCTGCCCAGCGACAGCAGCAATTGCTGTTCGGAACTGGAGCGGTAGCAATGCAGGAAGAAACGCCCGTCCGGCTCGTGGAAAACTTCTTCGGCAGCGGTGCCGTCGAGGCGATAACGGAACAGTTTGTGTGGGCGATGGGTGTCGTCGAGTACGCCGAAAAACAGGGTCAGGCTGTCGTTGGCCCAGGTCATGCTGCCGTCGCAGTCTTCGAATTCCAGTTCGCTGACCTTGTCGTTGGACAGTTCCTTGACGAACAGCGTGTAAATCTCATCGCCCGAGGCGTCGACGCTGTAGGCCAGACGTTGATGGTCCGGGCTGATGCTGAACGCACCCAGCGAGAAGAACCCGCCGTTGGCCAGTACATTCGGGTCGAGCAGCAGTTGTTCGCGGCTTTCGTCGAGGGTCAGGCTGTCGTCTGCCGGCCGTGGGCAGCGGTAATGCCGGGCGTACTCGTCGCCCGCCGTGGTGCGCGTGTAATACAGGTATGGACCCCAGGGCGAGGGCAGGGACAGGTCGGTTTCGAGGATCCGGCCCTTGATCTCTTCGAACAGGCTTTCACGCAGCTCGGCCTGATCGGCGGTTTGCGCCTCTTGCCAGGCGTTTTCGGCCTTGAGGTAATCGAGCACCGCGTCGGTGTCGCGCTCCTGCAGCCAGGCATACGGGTCGGCACCGGGCGCCTTGTGAGCAATCGGGGCACTGATGACGTTGGCGGATTGGGGCATGGAAGGCTCTCGGACAATGTACGGAATAAAGGCTTTCGCGGATCGTGAAGCCGTCGCAGCCCCCTGTGGGAGCGAGCTTGCTCGCGAAGTCGTCCGGTCAGATGACATTGGTTTCACTGACCCACCGCTTTCGCGAGCAAGCTCGCTCCCACAGGGTTTGCTGCTGGCCGTCTGGTATTGGGACAAGCCGCACGGGCGAAAAGTCGTTACTATAAGCGCCTCTGTGCGACACGCGTAGCGTGTCTTCAAGACCTCGAGGTGTCAGATCATCTTGAGGGGCTCCTTGACTGGAGTCGAAGCCTAGGTATCGCCTCCTAGGAAACAAATCTGTCCCAGAAGTCCAATACCTTCAAGGGCTTGCCGCTGCGGCGGGGTATGCAAAAGGGTCGATACAGCATTCAAAACTCGCCCTCAGAAAGCGTTTTTCTTTCTGGAATGCATCTCAAATCATCGGTTCTTCTCAGAACCTAACCCACGCGGGAAAGAATCCCCGCAGGGGTTTTCTCCTGCTTCTGAAACAGGAGGAAACAAACCTTAGAGCATGCTGCTTAGGCAGTCCCCGCTCCTATCCATCTGAAGACGCGAGCGAAAGCTCTGTCTGTCATTGTCCATCTAACTTGCTTGCAAGTTAGCAGCGGACTCGTTGTGCGACCAACGATAGCCTAGGAAAACATGCGTCATTGGCAACGATGAGGTGTGAAGCTTTTCTGACAACGTAGTCCCCGAAAGGGCCTGCATTTTCCGCGAGGGGATGCGGGGATGCTCGGAGCAGAACCGGGTTGAGACGCTAGGCTGATCGGAATGGGCAACATATGTGAACTGCTGATAAACGTCGTAATTATAAACAAGCCAAAACTGCTGTCAGGCTTGAGCCAACAGGCAAAGTGATCGGATACCTCCGTAGAGGCTGGGGGTACGTCGTCATCAGGATCACCGGCGGAAAGGCAGGCCCTAACCCAATCGTGTGACAGGCAGGGAACGTGGTAAGTCCGTATGGCTGCCTTCGGGCAGGTGAACCGCAAGGGGATCTGTTGGCCGTGCGGGTATGGGATCGCAGAGAAAGCGAAAGTCGATTTGTAATGAATCGAATAGGGGTTGGAACATCACCCCACGGGAAACCGGGCAGACTTCTGCGTGGTCTTTTGTCGTATGAACTCTGACTGAGCCTGTCTCAATAATTTCAGAAACCTGTGTTTAGGTTTCCCATTAATCCAGCCCTGACGGGACGTCCATTCCCGTCAGGGGATGCGTACGTCTTCAGCTCAGGCAATGTGAGAAGAAGGCAGCATGCTAGTACATAGCCCTATGGCCGTGTCTGCGCCCTCCAGCGCTCCGCAGCAATGGCATGACATCGATTGGCGTCGTGTCCAGCGGAACGTTCGGGCAATGCAGGTGCGGATTGCGAAGGCTTGTCGGGAAGGCGACTGGCGCAAGGTTAAATCCTTGCAACGGATGCTGACCCGCTCTCGATCGGCCAGATACTTGGCCGTTCGGCGAGTCACTGAAAACCAGGGCAAGCGCACGGCGGGAGTCGACCGCGTGCTCTGGGATACACCCGATGCCAAATGGAAAGCGGCAAATGGGTTGGAGCGCCACGGATACAAACCTCGGCCATTACGGCGAGTGTTTATTCCGAAGTCGAATGGAAAGGAGCGCCCTCTGGGCATTCCGACCATGACAGACAGAGCTATGCAAGCCCTGTATTTGTTGGCTCTGGCGCCCATCGCGGAAACCACCGGTGATCCAAATAGCTATGGCTTCAGGATCGAACGTTCGACGGCGGATGCAATGGGACAGCTGTTCGTCTGCCTGTCCAAAAAGGTTTCGGCCCAATGGGTACTGGAGGCGGACATCAAAGGCTGCTTTGACCACATCAATCATGACTGGCTGATCGCCAATGTCCCTACAGACAAAGAGATCCTTCGGAAGTGGTTGAAAGCCGGGGTAATTGATAAAGGCCAACTGCAGGCAACGAATGCTGGGACGCCGCAGGGCGGGATTATCTCGCCCACCTTGGCAAATATGGTGCTGGATGGCCTGGAATCACAGCTCAAGCAACATCTGGGCGTGACACAGGCCAAGAAGCTGAAAATCAACGTGGTGCGTTACGCGGATGACTTTGTGATTACCGGAGACTCGAAAGAGGTGCTGGAAAGCGAAATCAGACCTTGGGTGGAGCAGTTTCTCGCTGTAAGGGGGCTGCAGTTGTCACTCGAGAAAACCCGCGTGGTTCACATAGACGAAGGCTTCGACTTTCTGGGATGGAATTTCCGCAAGTACGACGGGAAACTCCTGATCAAACCGAGCAAGAAAAACGTGAAAGCGTTCTATCGCAAAGTGAAGACAGTCATCAGCGCTAATACAACGGCTCGGCAAGAGGATCTGATTCGATTGCTTAACCCGATACTGCGAGGTTGGGCGGTTTATCACCAGCCGGTTGTGGCCAAGAAGGCGTTTAGCCGAATGGATAACTCTGTTTTCCATGCTCTCTGGTACTGGGCGAAGAGGCGACACCCAAACAAATCGTTGGAGTGGGTCAGGAGAAACTATTTTCAGGCTCACGAAGGCAGAAATTGGGTATTTGCCACCACGGCAATGAAGGTTGACGGAACGAAAGCAATAGCACCTCTGTACTCAATTGCGAGTACCGCGATCGAGCGGCATAGAAAGGTGAGCGGGGGTTACAACCCCTTTGATCCTTCCATGGAGGAAATGGGAGAGAAACTGCGAATGGTACGAATGCTCAAAAAGCTGAAATACCGTAAACAGATTGTGAGGCTTTTCCAAACCCAAAAAGGTCTATGTCCACTGTGCAAGCAGCCGATCACCAAGGATAGCGGTTGGCATGACCACCACATAATTCACCGCTCCCAAGGCGGTGGAGACACCTTGGATAACCGAGTACTATTGCACCCAGTTTGTCATCAGCAGCTACACAGCCGTGGATTGACAGTAAACAAGCCGGCTCCAAACGGGGCTTACTAAAGACTTGAGCCGTATGCGTTGAAAGGCGCACGTACGGTTCTTAGGGGGAGGCAGACCAGTAATGGTCTGTCTCTACCCGACTTGCCTGCCTTGCCATGGACACCATGACCGAGAACGACTATCTGATCGCCTGGGGCCTCTACGCCTTTGCCGCTGTGGGCTGCCTGTTGGTATGGATGCGCCTGACTACCTGGATGTGGCGCTGGTTACGCGAGCCGCTGCGCGTGTTGATGGCGGTGTTGCTGTTCAGCCCGACCATCATTGACCCGGTCAAGGAAAAGGTCGCGCCGGCCATTGCCATCACCGCGCTGGATCTGGCCTTCAAGGTTGGCAACAACGCCTGGCGTGCAGTCTCCGATCTGTTCATGTACGGCATGATCGCGTTCGGCATTTACCTGATTTTCGTGTTGATCCGCTTCCCGCTCGAGCGCGCTTCGCGAGCGCGTCGAGAGCAGGCCGAGGCAGCGAAAGCGGCAGCCCGCGCTGATGACCGCGATGACGATCAACCGTTCGGCGGCGCCGGTGATGACCGTTACGGTCGCCCGCCAGTGCCGAACAATCCGCAGCGCATGCGGGTCGAGCCGCGTCTGTAACCCGAGAGTCCGCACATGTGTGAATTACTGGGCATGAGTGCCAACGTGCCGACCGATATCGTGTTCAGCTTCACCGGCCTGATGCAGCGCGGCGGCCGCACCGGCCCGCACCGTGACGGCTGGGGCATCGCTTTCTATGAAGGCCGTGGCTTACGGCTGTTTCAGGATCCGGCGGCGAGTTGCGAGTCGGAAGTCGCCAATCTGGTGCAGCGTTATCCGATCAAGAGCGAAGTGGTCATCGGCCACATCCGCCAGGCCAACGTCGGCAAGGTCTGCCTGTCCAACACTCACCCGTTCGTCCGCGAACTGTGGGGGCGCAACTGGTGTTTCGCGCACAACGGCCAGCTCGCCGATTTCACTCCGATCAAAAGTTTCTACCGCCCGGTCGGCGATACCGACAGCGAGGCGGCGTTCTGCGATTTGCTTAACCGTGTGCGTGCAGCATTCCCGGAGCCGGTTGATATAGAAGAGCTGTTGCCGGATCTGGTCGCCGCGTGCGCCGAATACCGCAGCAAAGGCGTGTTCAACTGCCTGCTCAGCGATGGTGACTGGCTGTTCTGCTATTGCTCGACCAAACTCGCACAGATCACCCGCCGCGCACCGTTCGGCCCGGCGCGTCTGAAGGATGTCGACGTGATCGTCGATTTTCAGGCGGAGACCACGCCCAACGACGTGGTCACGGTGATCGCCACCGAACCTTTGACCGAAAACGAAACCTGGACCCGTTACGAACCGGGCCAATGGAGCCTGTGGCGACGCGGCGAATGCGTCAGCCAGGGCAAGACCGAATAAGGATTGCACCCCATGTTGCTCAGTTATGTACGGCTGGTGTTGTTTGCGGCGGGCCTGTTGATCGGTGTCCAGGTGCCGGGGTTCATCAACGATTACGCCAAACGTGTCGAGGCGCATCTGATCGAAGCGCAGACCGGTTTGCGCGGTTTTCAAGGGACTGCCGAGCAGTTCTTCAAGGGCGATATGCAGGCACTGGTCGCGCATTACCGCGCCAGTGAAGATCCGATCTTCCGCAGCGACGCCGACAGTCTGAACACCTTGCTCACGCGTCAGGTGGCGTTGGACAAGCAGTTCCAGGCGATGCAAGGCCCGTGGTACATCCGCTTCCTGCAAGTGGTGCTGGCCGCTGACCCGGATATTCGCAAGGAAACCTGGAACGGCTACAGCTACCAGATCCTGCTGACCCCGGAAGCGATGATCTGGGGCATGAGCGGGGCGTTGCTGCTGTCGTTCGGCATTGAATGCCTGTTCCGCTTGATCGACTGGGTCGTGCTCGGTGGCCGACGTTTGCGCCAGAGCCGGCCGATCGAAGACCGCGACGTACGTGGCCTCTGATGATCATTCCCACGCTCCGCGTGGGAATGCCTCAACGGACGCTCCGCGTTCGGCTTTTGTAAGGGACGCGGAGCGTCCCGGGCGGCATTCCCACGCGGAACGTGGGAACGATCATGGTGTCAGGGTGATGTAGTCCTTGCCCACCTTGTGTGCATACCCTTCAAGCACCTGCTGACACAACGTCACAATCTCCTCGACCCACTCAACCCCCACCCGCCACGACACCACCACCTGCAGGTTTGGCGGTCGCTGATCAATATCCAATAACGTCAATTCCCCCCGCGCCAGCTCCTCAGCCACCAACACCGGTGGCAGCACACCAATCCCAAATCCATCACGCAATAACCGCGTGATCGCCGACACCGAGTTCACGCAATTCAAACGTGGCGCCAGTACGCCATTGGCTTGCATCAACGCCAGAAGATCCTGATGCGGCCGGGAGTTTTTCGAGTAGGTGATGATCCGCTCCTGCGCCAGTTCGGCGAGGTCGGCGTAATCGCGGTTGTAGATAGAATTGCTTGCGACAATCCAACCCAGCGGATGGCTGGCCAGCTCCAGACTGCGCACGCTTTCATGGCGGATCAGGTCGGTTTGCAGAACGATGTCGAGAAAGCCTTTTTGCAGCTGATCGCAGAGGTTCAGCGAGGTATCCGCCACCAGCTCGATTTCCACCCGTGGATACAAATCGGTCATCTGCGCGACCAACGGGCTGAGCCAGGTGTGGATTACCGTGTCCATTACGCCGATACGCACGCGGCCGACTTTGCTCGAGCGGGTCTCGATCGACTGTTTCAGCGCCGACATGGTGTCGAGCATCTGCTCGGCATACTCCAGCACTTTCAGCCCTTCGGGCGTCAGGCTGACACCGCGTGAATCGCGCAAAAACAGCTTCACCCCCAGCTCGCCTTCCAGCACCGCGATGCGGCTGGAAATCGACGCCTGGGTGGTGAACAGCTTGTCGGCGGTCAGGCGAAAACTCTTCAGTCGGGCGACCCAGACAAAGGTCTCGAGAAACTTCAGGTTCATGGGCAAGGCTCGGGTGACAAATTTTTCTTATGGCTAAGGCGGGTTTTTATTCGTTGGACGCAGCAGGGCCGCGCGACGAAAAATCGACGCATCCGGTCCCCACGATAGGCGTCGTCGGGGCTACGAACAAGACCAATAAAAAACCTGCGGAGATAAGCCATGCGTGCTCCCGACACCCTAGAAGTACCCAAGGCAACGGCGCGTCCGGGGCCGTTTGACTGGTATCGCAACATCAACCAGCAAGAGCGTCGCACGTTCTGGAGCTGCAAGATCGGCTACGGTCTGGACGGCATGGACACGCAGATGCTCAGCTTCGTCGTGCCGACGCTGATCGCGATGTGGGGCATTACCACCGGTGAGGCCGGGCTGATTCACACCAGCACCTTGATCGCTTCGGCCATCGGCGGTTGGGTCGCCGGGATTCTCTCTGACCGCATCGGTCGTGTGCGCACCCTGCAACTGACCGTGCTGTGGTTCGCCTTCTTCACCTTCCTCTGCGGCTTCGCGCAAAACTACGAACAACTGTTGATCGCGCGCACTCTGATGGGCTTCGGGTTCGGCGGCGAGTGGACCGCCGGTGCGGTACTGATCGGCGAGGTGATTCGCGCCAAGGACCGTGGCAAAGCGGTGGGCATGGTGCAATCCGGTTGGGCGCTGGGCTGGGGACTGACGGCGATTCTGTATGCGCTGTTGTTCTCGGTGCTGCCGCCGGAAGATGCCTGGCGCGCACTGTTCATCCTCGGCATCGTGCCGGCGATTTTTGTGATTTTTGTCCGCCGTCTGGTGAAGGATCCGGAGATCTACCGCGAAGCCAAGGCCCAACAAACGCCGGAGACTCAGTCGAAGTTCTACGAGATATTCGCCCCCGGCATGCTCTTCACCACGTTCCGCGCTTCGCTGCTGACCACGGGTGCGCTGGGCGGTTATTACGCGATCACTTCCTGGCTGCCGACCTTTCTGAAAAACGAACGCGGTTTGAGCGTGCTCGGTACGGGCGGTTATCTGGCGATGGTGATTGTCGGCTCCTACGTCGGTTACGTGATCAGCGCTTATCTGACTGACCTGCTCGGGCGGAAAAAGAACTTCATCCTCTTCGCGGTCGGCTCGTTCACCATCGTTCTGCTCTATACGCAGCTGCCGGTGAGCAACGGCGTGATGCTGTGGCTGGGCTTCCCTCTGGGCTTCTTCGCCTCGGGGATTTTCAGCGGTATGGGCGCGTTTCTGACCGAACTGTTCCCTACGCGAATTCGCGGCTCGGGTCAGGGCTTTTGCTACAACATCGGTCGGGCACTGGCCGCTTTGTTTCCGCTGCTGATCGGTCTGCTCAGCCAGAAAGTACCGTTGAGCGTAGGTATTGGCGCCTTTGCGGCGGTGTCTTACGGCGTGGTGATTATCGCGGCATTGAGCCTGCCGGAAACCCGTGGCAAGCAACTCGATGCGCAGTAACTGATAACCTGCGCAGCACAGTCCTACAGATAAAAAGACAAGCACCTACAGGAGTGTTCACCGTGAGCCGCCTGCTATTGAATTGCGACATTGGCGAGAGCTTCGGCAGCTGGACCATGGGTCTGGATGCCGAGGTCATGCCCTTCATCGATTGCGCCAACGTGGCCTGTGGTTTTCACGCGGGTGATCCGAGCATCATGCGCAAGACCGTCAGCCTGGCGTTCAGCCACGGCGTGCAGATCGGTGCACACCCGGCCTATCAGGATCTGGTCGGCTTCGGCCGCCGCTCCATGGCGTATTCGGCGCAAGAGCTGCAAGACATCCTGCATTACCAGATCGGAGCCCTCGACGGCATTTGCAAGGCGCAGGGCGGGCGCGTCAGTTACGTCAAACCCCATGGCGCGATGTACAACGACATGATGGCCAACCCGGCGCAATTGCGTGCGGTGATTCAGGCAGTGGCCGCTTATGACCGCAACCTGCCGCTGATGCTGATGGCCACTCGCGACAACTCCGCTGCGCAGCAGATCGGCGATGAGTATGGCGTGACAATGTGGTTCGAAGCCTTCGCTGACCGTGCTTACGACAGTGCCGGCAAACTGGTTTCACGACAATTGCCGGGCGCGGTGCATCACGACCCGGAAAAAATCATCGAGCAAGCCCTGACCATTGCCCGTGGCGACAACCTCACCGCCAGCGACGGCAGCGCGTTGCGCCTGCACGCCAACACCCTCTGCGTGCACGGTGACAACGCCAGTTCGGTGGCCGCCGTGCAACGCATTCGCGAAGCCTTGAATCAGCAGAGCGCCTCATGAACCCAAGGATAGAAGTGGTGGCACTGGATTGCCTGATGCTGCGTCTGTTTGATGAGATCGCCGAAGCCAACATGCCGTGGATGCTCGCTGCCAGTGAGCGTTTGCGTGCGGTATTCGGTGAGCAACTCATCGATCTGGTGCCGTCTTATACGACGTTGATGGTGCATTACGATTTGACCGCATTGAGTCCGAGTCAGGCGCGGGAATTGATCGCCGAAGCGTTGATCGATCTGTCACCGAATGCGCAAACCGTTGGCCAATGCCATGTGCTGCCGGTCTGGTACGACTTTAGCGTCGGCCCTGAGTTGAGTTTGCTGGCCGAGCGCAGCGGTCTGGCGGTGGATGAAGTGGTCCGTCGCCACAGCGGACGTGAGTATCAGGTATTCGCCCTTGGTTTCGCGCCGGGTTTCGCGTTTATGGGGTTGGTCGAAGAAGTGCTTGCCGCGCCTCGCCTGAACACGCCACGCAAAAAAGTCGCTGCCGGTAGCGTCGGCATTGCCGAACGGCAGACGGCGGCTTACCCCGTGGTCTCTCCCGGCGGCTGGAACCTGATAGGCCGTACCCCGGCCAAGTTGTTCGACCGCAATCGCGATGGCTACAGCCTGATGCAACCGGGCGACACGGTGCGCTTCGAAGCGGTCAGTCATGCCGAGTTCATCAATCTGGGCGGCGATGACACGCCACTGGAGGCACTGGCATGAGTCGACTGACAATTGCAGCGAGCACGCCACTGTGCCTGTTGCAGGACGCAGGACGTTTCGGCGTGCGGCATCTGGGCGTGACCCAGGGTGGTGCGGCGGATTGGTGTTCGATGGGTTGGGCCAACTGGTTGCTCGGCAACGAGCTGGATGCAACGGTGATCGAAATCACCCTCGGCGGCTTTGCCGTGGTGGCCGAAGAGGCGTGTTGGCTGGCGTTGGCTGGCGCAGATCTTGGCGCGCAGATCGACGGGCAGCCACTGGCGCCGTGGCGCAGTTTCAAATTGGGCAAAGGGCAGACGTTGCGCCTCACTCAGCCGTTGCTCGGTGCCCGGGCTTACCTGGCAGCGCCGGGTGGTTTTGATGCACCGAAGGTGCTGGGCAGCAGCGCCACGGTTGTACGTGAAGAACTCGGTGGTCCGGATGGCATGGGCTTACCATTGGCGAAGGGCGCGACGCTGAGTTATCGCGGTGAATCGCTGTTGCTGCGCGAAGTGCCTTTGGCATTACAGCCGGATTTGAAATCGAATGCGCCGCTGGATCTGGTGCTTGGCGCACAGATCGGCCAGTTCAGCGGGCAGAGTCTGTTCGATGCATTCAACAGCGTCTGGACACTGGACAGTCGCGCTGATCGCATGGGCATTCGTTTTCTGGGCAAGGCGCTGGAGTATCAGGGCCAGCCGATGATTTCCGAGGGGATTCCATTGGGCGCGGTGCAAGTGCCGCCGGACGGCCAGCCGATTGTGCTGCTCAATGATCGACAGACGATTGGTGGTTATCCGCGATTGGGCGCATTGACGCCGTTGGCGTTGGCGCGGTTGGCGCAGTGTCTGCCGGGGACGCAGGTGCGGTTTCGGCCGGTGGTGCAAGACGTTGCGCACCGTGAGCACATCAAATATCTGCAGCGTTTTCTGAATAGCTAAAAGCTTCGTCGGAACGCCGCCCGGAGCAAGCTCGCTCCCACAATTGAAATGCATTCCAATGTGGGAGCGAGCCTGCTCGCGAAGGGGCCATCACTGGCAACACAGATTATTTGGACAAAAACCGCATCCCTTCCTCAAGCCCGCGCAACGTCAACGGATACATCTGATCTTCGATCAGATCACGCACAATGTTGGTCGACGAGGTATAACCCCAGGTATCTTTCGGATACGGATTGATCCAGATGAGCTTCTTGTACTTCTCCATGAAGCGCTGCATCCACACGTAGCCCGGCTCTTCGTTCCAGTGCTCGACACTGCCACCAGCCTGGGTGATTTCATACGGCGCCATGGCGGCGTCACCGATGAAGATCACTTTGTAGTCGGCGCCGTACTTGTGTAGCAAGTCCTGGGTCGACGTGCGCTCTGAAGTGCGGCGCATGTTGTTCTTCCACACCGATTCGTAAACGAAGTTGTGGAAGTAGAAGTACTCCAGATGTTTGAACTCGGTCTTGCAGGCCGAGAACAGTTCTTCGCAGATCTTCACGTGCGCGTCCATCGAACCGCCGATGTCGAACAGCAACAACAGCTTCACCGTGTTGCGGCGCTCCGGGCGCATCTGAATGTTCAGCAGGCCCGCATCTTTGGCGGTGTGATCGATGGTGCCGTCAATGTCCAGCTCTTCTGCCGCGCCCTGCCGCGCAAACTTGCGCAGTCGACGCAGGGCGACTTTGATATTGCGCGTGCCCAGTTCCACCGAATCATCGAGGTTCTTGTACTCGCGCTGATCCCAGACTTTCACCGCTTTGCCCTGGCGCTTGCCAGCATCGCCGACCCGAATGCCTTCCGGGTTGAAGCCACCGGAGCCGAACGGGCTGGTGCCGCCAGTGCCGATCCACTTGTTGCCGCCGGCATGGCGTTCCTTCTGTTCTTCCAGACGCTTCTTGAACTCTTCGATCAGCTTGTCCAGGCCGCCGAGGGACTGGATTTGCGCGCGTTCCTCATCGCTCAGCGAGCGCTCGAACTCCTTGCGCAGCCAGTCTTCGGGAATCAGCGCCTGCAAGTGATCGTCGAGCTTTTCCAAGCCATTGAAGTAGGCGCCGAACGCGCGGTCGAACTTGTCGAAATGGCGTTCGTCCTTGACCAGAATCGCCCGCGACAAGTAATAAAACTCGTCCATGTCGGCGAAGGTCACGCGCTGTTTCAGCGCGTTGATCAGGTCGAGCAACTCGCGCACCGACACCGGCACCTTGGCTGCACGCATTTCATTGAACAGGTTGAGCAACATGGCATCAGCCTCTTAGCGAGAACCGCGACGGCTCATGAACGCCAGGCGCTCAAGCAGCTGCACGTCCTGCTCGTTCTTCACCAACGCGCCGGCCAGTGGCGGAATTGCCTTGGTCGGATCACGTTCGCGCAGCACCGCTTCGCCGATGTTATCGGCCATCAACAGCTTCAGCCAGTCGACCAGTTCCGAGGTCGACGGTTTCTTCTTCAGGCCCGGCACCTTGCGCACGTCGAAGAATACGTCGAGCGCTTCGCTGACCAAATCCTTCTTGATGTCCGGGTAGTGCACGTCGACGATTCTTTGCAGGGTCGGGCGATCCGGGAAGGCGATATAGTGGAAGAAGCAGCGGCGCAGGAAGGCGTCCGGCAGCTCTTTTTCGTTGTTGGAGGTAATGATGATGATCGGGCGCTTCTTGGCCTTGATGGTCTCGTCGATCTCGTAAACGTAGAACTCCATCTTGTCGAGTTCTTGCAGCAAGTCGTTGGGGAACTCGATGTCGGCCTTGTCGATCTCGTCGATCAGCAGAATGACCCGCTCTTCGGACTCGAACGCCTCCCAGAGCTTGCCTTTTTTCAGGTAGTTGCGCACGTCGTGGACTTTTTCAGTGCCCAGTTGCGAGTCGCGCAGACGGCTGACAGCGTCGTACTCGTACAGGCCCTGATGGGCCTTGGTGGTGGATTTGATGTGCCAGGTGATCAACTTGGCGTTGAACGATTCGGCCAGTTGCTCGGCGAGCATGGTCTTGCCGGTGCCCGGCTCGCCCTTGACCAGCAGCGGCCGCTCCAGGGTGATGGCGGCGTTGACCGCCAGCTTCAGGTCATCGGTGGCGACGTAGGCCTGGGTGCCTTCGAACTTCATCTGCTAATCCTCGAACGGTAACGCCGACCTGAACGGGCAGGGCGGGGGCGAAATAATCGGATGCCCGACTATAACGCGCAGGCCGGTCGACTGTGAACGCAGACGGCTTATTCAGTCTCTGAATGGGGCGTCACATGTTGACTCAGTCTCGGCCGATGGCCAGTATTCAGGTATCGCCGATTTGGCGATAGCCTCTCGGTCATGACGACTAAATACCGATTTCGCGACAAATACCGCATTCAGTTGCGCGAGAAGGATCATCCGCCGCCCCATGTGCACCTTATCGGTGGCGGCGTGGATGTGATGCTGAGCCTTGAAACCGTTGGGGTGATGACGGGCAAGGCGCCGCCACTGATTATCAAGGAAGCGCTGGCGTGGGTCTCGGCTCATCAAGCGCAACTATTGGAGGACTGGAAACGATGTTACCCATGAAAAGGCCTCGCCTGTCAGCAGTGCAGGCACTGTCAGACTTTCGATTGGCACTGACCTTTATTGATGGACAGGAACTGACACTTGATCTCTGCCGGGATATTAAAGCTTATCCAGGGTTGCAGCCATTGCTCGATCCCAAGGTGTTTTTGACCGCGACATTGGATGACTATGGCTGGACTGTCGAATGGCTTGAACCCGATATACAGATTGGTGCAGACACACTTTACATGGATGCGCTAGCTCAAAACGCAGCCGATGAAAACACGCGAATCTTTATCGACTGGCGCGCCCGAACGGGACTGTCTCTTAGTCAGGCTGCCGAAGCGCTGGGTGTCAGCGCTCGTAGCATCAGTCGCTACAGTAATGGGCGCGAGGCAGTCCCACGTTCACTGGCGCTGGCTTGCCTGGGCTGGGATTCACTGCAACAAAGCTCAACAATGGCTGCAGAGGAGTCGGGTCGCTATATCGTCAACCGCAAAACCTAACCCGCATCCGGCTTAGGCCGTTCATATCGAGCATTGAATGCCTGTACGAAACCATTGCGCAAAATCTGCAAAAACGCTTCGAACGCGCTGATGTTTTGCTGATGCACGTTGCCGCTGAGCTCGACTTTGGTGGCGAACTGGTTTTTCGCCTGATTCTTCAGCACGGTTTCAGTACCACCGACCAAAGCCTCCCAGACTGAGCGGAAGATACTCTTGTTGTTGTTTTCCACGTCCTGCTGCCAGTTGAACACTTCGACGTCGCGCAGCAGTGGTTTGATGTAGCCGTTGACCTTGGCTTTATTGGCTTGGGCTTCGATCACCACATCACCGTGGCCGGCGTTGAAGTCGAACTTGCCGTAGGCCGAGGCAAAGTCGTTCATGCTTTTGAGTTCGATGTCCTTGGCGCGCAGGCGGAATTCGAAGTCCTCGAAGTTGCTCAGAGGGTCGAACGTTGCGGTGGTTTCCAGCGGTGCATGCCCCAGCAGCAGGGCTTTGCCTTCAAAGCGGGCGTCGCGTTTGCCCTGATTGTCGACCACGTTGGTCAGGTTGTAGATGCTCGCGTCGACGTTGGTGGCGTTCATGTTGACTGGCGGTTTTGAGTTGAAATTGCGGAAGCTGATCTTGCCGTCGTGAATCTGCACTTCGTCGAGGGTTATCGGCAGCAACTTGCCCAGTTGCGCACGCCAGTCAGTGCCCTGACCGGTCTGGGAGTTCTGCTTGTTGGCTCCGCCATCGACGAAATTGATCTCGGGATTGACGAATTTCACTTGCGCCACGACGGCATGGTCGTACCACAGCGAATGCCAGCTGACCGCCAGATCGATCAACGGCGCGTTGACGAACGGCACCGGCACTTTGCCGTCCACCTTGACGATTTTCAGACCATTGATTTTGTACGCCCCGCGCCACAGCGCAAGGTCGACGTCAGTGATCTGGCCCCGATAGTCACCCATGTCCGCCAGTTTGCCGTTCAGGTAGTCACGCACCATGTAGGGCAGGGCGATGTGCAGCGCGATCAGCAGCACAACGACGACGACGAAAATCCCTAGTGGCCAACTGTAGCGACGCTTCATGACGGCAATTCCCTGACGATGTAAGCGATTGACTATTACGCCGCGCAGTCGTTCGACCCGACTGGACTGCGCCAGGCAACAGGCATACCTTGAAAGGCTGAATTCAATGCTGCATAAGGACCCAGCCATGAGCCGTATTTTCGCTGACAACGCCCATTCCATCGGCAACACGCCGCTGGTGCAGATCAACCGCATCGCGCCGCGTGGCGTGACCATTCTGGCCAAGATCGAAGGGCGCAACCCCGGTTATTCGGTCAAGTGCCGGATCGGCGCCAACATGATCTGGGACGCCGAGAGCAGCGGCAAGCTCAAGCCGGGCATGACCATTGTCGAGCCTACGTCGGGTAACACGGGGATTGGCCTGGCATTTGTTGCCGCCGCTCGTGGTTACAAATTGATGCTGACTATGCCGGCCTCGATGAGTATCGAGCGCCGTAAGGTTCTCAAGGCCTTGGGCGCCGAGCTGGTGTTGACCGAGCCGGCCAAGGGCATGAAGGGCGCCATCGAGAAAGCCGCCGAGATCGTCGCCAGCGATGCTGACAAGTACTTCATGCCATCGCAGTTCGATAACCCGGCCAATCCGGCGATTCACGAAAAAACCACTGGTCCGGAAATCTGGAACGACACCGATGGTGCCGTCGATGTGCTGGTGGCCGGCGTCGGCACCGGCGGAACCATCACGGGCGTTTCACGGTATATCAAGAATACCCAGGGCAAACCGATCCTGTCGGTGGCGGTGGAACCGGTTTCCTCACCGGTGATCAGCCAGGCGCTGGCGGGCGAAGAGATCAAACCGAGTCCGCACAAGATTCAGGGGATCGGTGCCGGTTTTGTGCCGAAGAACCTGGATCTGTCGATGGTCGACCGGGTCGAGCAGGTCACCGACGACGAATCCAAGGCCATGGCGCTGCGCTTGATGCAGGAAGAAGGGATTTTGTGCGGCATCTCCTGCGGTGCAGCGATGGCGGTAGCAGTGCGTCTGGCGGAGACGCCGGAAATGCAGGGCAAGACTATCGTGGTGATTCTGCCTGACTCGGGTGAGCGTTATCTGTCGAGCATGTTGTTCAGCGATCTGTTCACTGAACAGGAGACTCAGCAGTAATCCAGTTGATTCAGGTCAGCCGCGGTTCAGGATCGTTATGCTAATAAATGCTTTGTTGCGCAATTCTTAACACTGATTCTTGTGTAAGGCGGGTTTTGCCCGGCGCCGGTAGTGTTTATCATGGCCGGCTGCCATGCCGGGTAAAGGGCGTTGCGCAGCGTTGTCTTTATTCAAGGAGTTGTTGATGACCTTTTCGTTTGCCGCCAAGGCGTTTGTGCTGCTGCTCTTTTTGGGCAGCACGCTCTATGTGCATTTGCGCGGCAAGGCGCGTTTGCCGGTTCTGCGTCAGTTCGTCAACCACTCGGCGCTGTTCGCCCCGTACAACGCCTTGATGTACCTGTTTTCCGGCGTGCCGTCGAAGCCGTATCTGGATCGCAGCAAATTCCCGGAACTGGACGTGCTGCGCGACAACTGGGAAACCATTCGCGACGAGGCCATGCACCTGTTCGACGAAGGCTATATTCGCGCGGCGGAAAAGAACAATGACGCCGGTTTCGGCTCGTTCTTCAAGAAGGGCTGGAAGCGTTTCTACCTCAAGTGGTACGACAAACCGCTGCCGTCGGCTGAAACCCTGTGCCCGAAAACCGTGGCGCTGGTCAGCGCGATTCCCAACGTCAAGGGCGCGATGTTCGCGCTGTTGCCGGGTGGCAGCCACTTGAATCCGCATCGCGATCCGTTCGCCGGCTCCCTGCGTTATCACCTCGGCTTGTCGACGCCGAACTCCGACGATTGCCGGATCTTCGTCGATGGTCAGGTGTACGCGTGGCGTGACGGCGAAGACGTGATGTTCGACGAAACCTACGTGCACTGGGTCAAGAACGAAACCGACCAAACCCGCGTGATCCTGTTCTGCGACGTCGAGCGTCCGCTGAGCAACCGCCTCATGACCCGCATCAACCGCTCGATCAGCGCCTGGCTCGGCCGTGCCACCGCACCGCAGAACCTTGATGACGAGCGCGTCGGCGGGATCAACCAGGCCTACGCCTGGAGCAAGAGCTTCAGCGACAAGTTCAGTGGTGTGGTCAAACAGTGGAAACGCCGTAACCCGAAGGCCTACCGCGTGATGCGGCCAGTGCTGGCGGTGGTGGTGTTGACGTTGTTGGGGTATTGGCTGTTTGGTTGAGGCTGATTCGCAGGCAATAAAGAACCGCTCCTTGTGAGCGGTTTTTTTTATGAAGAAAAGGTGAATGAGGCGCCAGCGAGGACGCCTCCAGGCTCTTCCGCTGCTGGATTCACCAATGCTTCTCTGATTCGGTGCAACTCCCGTTCAGACAACTTTCCCGAAGAGCGTTTTCTATCAGCTTTTATCGATCTGGCGCCTGGCGCCTTTTTTTCAATGGCAGCCTTCATGGTGCCTCCGGCGTTGATCATTAAATGAGCAGTTGTCCGATACTAGTCTTACCAAATTAGCTTCACAAGCCTACCCTCCGAATCGAATTCAAAACCCAGCTGCCGGTAAAGAGAAATCACCCCTGGGAGAGGCTCCTGAATTTCAATTTGTGTACTGCCGATGATTCGTGCGAAGTGAGTCACGGCGGTCAAAGCAAATGTCGCTACTCGGCTTTTGAGAGGGTGATCGTTATCGGGCTTTCCTTCCAGGCGCACAATTTTCACTCGCAACCGGCTCTGATTAGGGTTTGCAAAGCAAAGTCCGCATAACTCCTGATCAAACCAGATTGCTAAATCGAAGCTAAGTGGTTCTTTGGCTTTCCACCTGACAACTTCTTGCCAAGAGAAGTGAGGATCAAACCACTCTTCATAGGCACTCAGAGCTTGAGCATCGATTGCTTCGAAACGAACTCTGGAGTGATCAACATCCACTATCCCTTGCTGCAATAAGTCTTTGTGCAGCTTTGCGAAAGTAACCCCAGCCTGTTTCCTGGCCTGAGATTTATACACTTGGTAGCGCAAATACGTCCGTTCCCTTGGCATGTGATCCCGTGCATTCCTTGTCCTCCATGGTTGGGTGTCGCAACTGCAATCCAGCCTATTCACCTTGCAGCCAACTGTCCCTGCTGGCCCTTTGTCCAAATCATTGCAATCCATGTCACCCGCTGGTTATAGTCGGCGCTCGTGAGCCGTACGGCTCACCCTCCAACTCCTCAGAAAAGATCTGCGCAAATGCCTGCATCCCTCATCAACGCGGTAGTCGATTCAGCGGTCAACGCTGGCGTCGTGCCGTGCGGGAATCAGCAGCCCCAGCAGATCAGTCATTACCCTCCACCTGTCAGTAGCACGCCGGTGTGCGCAGTCGTATCACCGCCGGGCGTTGGCGTTTCGGGCTGATCGGCAGTTTTTGCTGACCCCTGCGCCCGCCAGAAAAACCTACTGAATTTCAGCTTCGGCTGAGTTGGCTTCTTGCCTGACTACAGGTGGTATTCATGTTTGTCCTTTCGAAAAAATCCGCGCTCGCGGCGACGTCCACGAGCCTGTTCGTTCTGCTGTGGAGCAGCGGCGCGATCTTCTCCAAATGGGGCCTGGCCCACGCTTCGCCGTTTGCCTTTCTGCTGATTCGCTTCGCGATTGCCTTGTGCGGGCTCGTGCTGCTGGCGCCGCTGCTCAAGCTGAAGCTGCCCAAGGGCGGCAAACCGATGAAGTTTGCGATTGCCACGGGCGTGGTGTTGTTGGGGGCCTACCAGATTTTCTATCTGCTGGCGCTCGACACCAAAGTCACCCCGGGGGTGATGGCGACCATCATGGGTGTGCAGCCGATTCTCACCGTGGTGTTGATGGAGCGGCAGCGCTCCGCGAGCCGGATGTTCGGTCTGGCCCTGGGGCTGGCGGGGCTGATCATGGTGGTTTACCAGGGCATCGGTCTGGCCGGGATGTCCTGGGCGGGGATGCTGTTTGGTCTGCTGGCGCTGGCGAGCATGACGCTGGGCTCGATCATGCAGAAACGCATCACCGACAATCCCCTCGGCACACTGCCGGTGCAGTATCTGGCCGGGCTGTTGTTGTGCGGGATTTTCGTGCCGTTCCAGCCATTTCATTTTGAACACAGCACAGGTTTCATCGTGCCGGTGTTGTGGATGGGGCTGGTGGTGTCGGTGCTGGCGACGCTGTTGCTGTATCGGCTGATCGCGCGGGGCAATCTGGTGAATGTCACCAGTCTGTTCTATCTGGTGCCGGCGGTGACGGCGGTGATGGATTACCTGATTTTCGGCAATCGCCTTGCAGCGTTGAGTGTGCTGGGGATGCTGTTGATCATTATCGGTCTGGCGTTTGTGTTCCGTAAGCTCGACTAGTCGACAGGCGGGCTCGCTCCCACATTGGAATGCATTCCCCTGTAGGAGTGAGCCTGCTCGCGATAGCCATTTCAGCAGCGCCAGAAGTCTAGCGGGCTGTCACCTGCGAAGGTTTCACCACCGCCGGCTTCAACACCAGCCACAACGCCAATGCAATCAACACCCCGCCGTAGATATGTGCCATCGACAACGGCTCATCCAGCAGCAACGCCCCCCACAGCACGCCAAACGGCGGAATCATGAAGGTCACGGTCATCGATTTCACCGGCCCGATCGAACTGAGCAGGCGGAAGTAGATGATGTAGGCGAATGCCGTGCAACCGAGGCCCAGGCCCAACAGCGACAGCCAGACATTCCAGCCGCCCCAGCTGACCGGCGGCGCGGTGATCACGCTATAGCCGAACAGCGGCAACAGGAACAACGTTGCGCCGAGCATGCTGCCCAGCGCCGACAGACGACTGTCCAGTCCACCGGCCTGGTCGAGCCAACGGCGTGCGAGGAAACCGGCAAAGCCATAGCAAGTGGTCGCCAGCAGGCAGGCAAGGGCGCCCAGCAACAGTTGCATGTCAAATGCCACGGGGCCGGCGCGGGTCAGCACGCCAACGCCTAACAGGCCGAGGAACACCCCGCCCAGTTTGGCTGCGGTGAGTTTTTCACTGAAGAACAACCCGCCAATCAGCACGCCCATCAGCGGCGTGGTGGCGTTGAAAATCGCCGAATAGCCGGCTGGCAGTACCTGAGCGGCGACCGAATACAGCGTCGCTGGAATCCCCGAGTTGATCACGCCCAGCAGCATCACGGTTTTCAGTTTGCCTTTGAAATCCCAGCGCACGCGCATCAGCCCGAGGATCACCAGCAGGCCAACGGCCGCAATCGATACGCGAAAGAACCCGGTCGGAATCGTGCCGATCGCTGGCGCGATAATGCGCATGAACAGAAAACTCGCGCCCCAGATGGCTGCCAGCGACAACATACGGAAAATATCGACAGGGCTCACGGCGGGTCTCCTTCCTTGATCGGGACGAGAGTGTTGCCGAGTGCCCTGACGATGGCAACCGCTATTCGGGCATGCAACTTTTTGCTCAGATCACAAAGCGCGTCACCAGGCCGTTGAGATCGACCGCCAGACGCGAAAGCTCCTGGCTCGCAGCCGAGGTCTGAGTCGCCCCGGCGGCGGTCTGGGTCGAGAGGTCGCGGATGGTCACCAGATTCTGATCGACCTCGCGCGCCACCAGGGCCTGTTGCTCGGCCGCGCTGGCGATAACCAGGTTGCGTTGGTTGATCTGCGAGATCGAGGCGGTGATTTTCTCCAGCGCCTGCCCGGCGCTGTTGGCGCGCCGCAACGTCTGACCCGCCTGCTCGGCACTGCTCTGCAACGCACCCACTGTTGCCCCGGTGCCTTGCTGGATGCTGCTGATCATCAGCTCGATTTCTTCGGTGGAATTCTGCGTGCGTTGTGCGAGCGAACGCACTTCATCGGCGACCACGGCAAAACCGCGCCCGGCTTCACCGGCGCGTGCCGCTTCGATCGCCGCATTGAGCGCCAACAGATTGGTCTGCCCGGCAATCCCGCGAATTACCTCCAGCACTTTGCTGATGTCCTGCGCCTGAGTGGCCAGGCCCTCGGCTTGTTCGGAAGCACCGAGTACCGCATCGACCAGTTCCTGAATCGAACTGATGGTTTCGCTGACCTGTACATGGCCGTGCTTGCTGTCCTCGTTCGACGCAGCAGATGCCTCGGCGCTGGACACCGCGTTGGCAGCGACTTCGTCCACCGCCGTGCTCATCTCGGTGACCGCCGTGGCGGCTTGTTCGATCTGGTCGTTCTGCTGTTGCAGGCCGCGGGTGCTTTGCTCCATCACCGAACTCATTTCCTCGGCCGCGGAAGCCAGTTGCTGCGCCGATTCGCTGATACCGCGAATGGTCGAGCGCAGATTGCCCTGCATCTCGGCCAACGCATCGAGCAGATGCGCAGCCTCATCTTTACCAGTACTGACGATCTGGCCGCTGAGGTCACCGGCGGCAATGCGTCGTGCCACATCCAGTGCCTGATTGATTGGGGTGGTAATGCTGCGGGTCAGCAACCAGGCCAATAGCAAGGTGGCAAGCAGGGCGACCACGATGATCGACGCGACGATCCACAAAGCCTGCTGATACATCGCCGCAGCGGCTTCGGCTGCGGCATCCGCACCTTGTTGGTTGAGGGTGATCATCTGCTCCAGCGTCTTGTCGAGCACAGTGCCCTGCGGTGCCAGTTCATTGCTCAAACGCGTGGCAGCCTGCTCGTTCTGCCCCGCGTCAATCTGGCTGACAATCTGATCGAGAATGCTCAGGTATTTGCCGACGGCCGCGTTCAAGCCGTCGAGCATCGCTTGTTCCTGATCACTGGCGATCAAGGCTTTGTGATCGTTGAGGCGCTTGAGCAACTCCTCGCGTTGCGCCTTGAGAATGCCTTTGCTTCTGTCGCGCACCGCGGGTTGGGTGACGGCGATCAGACGCAAGGATTCGAGGCGGATGCTGGCGATATTCGCCGCCGCGTCATGAATGCTCTCGATGCTGGGCATCCACGATTCTTCGATCACTGCCGCACTTTCGCGCAGGGTTTTCATTTGGCCCAGACCGAACAGGCCGACCACCACCAGCAGACTGGCCAAAACGGCAAAGCTCAAACTGGCGCGCAAACCTATGCGCAGATTCCGGATAGACATCAGTGTGCTCCTTGATCTTTGAGGGGGGGAGGTCGTCCTCGTCAGCGAGGATCTTGTTATGAGGCGGGTAATGGCGGGCTGTATATCAAAGTGCCATTATTTTGGTAAGACCAATCTGGCGTCGTCTCCGAGGGTGCGTGAATTTGCAGCAAAACCACGGACTAGACGCGTCCGCTTTGTATTGGATGCGAAGCCCAGAGAATTCGCGGGCTGGCGCAGGATGAGAGGCAGCACCGCTCAGGCGCTTAACTGACCGAACGGTCGATTAAAAAAACTTTGCAAAAACGCTGTTGGCGTACAACCCCGGCGCAGATTTGGCAGAAATTGCACTTCACCTGTGCGCGCATCCGTGGCTAAGCTCAGGCACAGATTTCCAAACGCACGCCGAGGTCTTATCTATGCCGCAGCAATGGCCAGCCACCGACATCGCCCGGATGATCCTCGATGGCTTCGACGATTATCGCGAGCATTTCCGGCGGATCACCGACGGCGCCCGCGAGCGTTTTGAGCAGGCACGCTGGCAGGAGACGCAAACGGCGTCGGCGGCGCGGATCAATCTCTATGAAGAAAAGGTCGGCGAAACCATCGCCCGCCTGCGCGATTACTTCGACGATGAAACGCTGATGAACGTCAGCTGCTGGCCGCTGGTGAAAAGTGCCTACATCAGCGTCATCGACCTGCGCTTCGATGATGAGTTGTCCGAGACCTGGTACAACTCGATTTTCTGCGGGCTGTTCAGTCACGACCTGATCAGCGACGGTTGCATGTTCATCCACACCACCCGCCCGAGCCTGCGCCGTGCCCGCGCTGCGCAAACCCGCACGTACAAACCACAGGGACAGCTGTCGGGGATGCTCGCGAGCATTTTTGCCGACTACCGTTTCAGCGAGGACTACGCCGATCTGCCGGGCGACCTGCGCCGCCTCGAAGCGCAACTGCGCGAGAACCTGCCGGACTGGGTGTGCAAGGACCCGGAACTCAGCGTCGAGCTGTTTTCCTCGGTGCTGTACCGCAACAAGGGCGCGTACCTGGTCGGGCGCATTTACACCCGCGACGAGCAATGGCCGCTGGTGATCCCGCTGCTGCACCGCGAAGGGCGCGGGATTCAGATCGACGCGCTGATCACCGACGAAGCCGACGTGTCGATCATCTTCTCGTTCACCCGTTCGTATTTCATGGTCGACGTGCCGGTGCCGGCGGAATTCATCGGTTTCCTGCGGCGCATCCTGCCGGGCAAGCACATCGCCGAGCTGTACACCTCGATCGGCTTCTACAAGCACGGCAAGTCCGAGTTCTACCGCGCACTGATCAACCATCTGGCCAATACCGATGACCAGTTCATCATGGCCCCGGGTGTGCGTGGCATGGTCATGAGCGTGTTCACCCTGCCGGGTTTCAACACCGTGTTCAAAATCATCAAGGACCGTTTTTCGCCGTCGAAAAACGTCGACCGCGCCACGGTGATCGAGAAGTATCGGCTGGTAAAAAGTGTCGACCGGGTAGGGCGTATGGCCGATACCCAGGAGTTCGCCGACTTCCGTTTTCCGTTGAGCAAGTTCGATCCGGCGTGTCTTGAAGAACTGCTGGAGGTGGCGCCGTCGACGGTGTCGGTCGAGGGCGACACGGTGCTGATCCGTCACTGCTGGACCGAGCGGCGAATGACCCCGCTCAATCTGTATCTGGAAAACGCCAACGATGCGCAGGTGCGTGAGGCGCTGGAGGATTACGGCTTGGCGATCAAGCAACTGGCGGCGGCGAATATCTTTCCCGGTGACATGTTGTTGAAGAACTTCGGCGTCACCCGGCATGGGCGGGTGGTGTTTTATGACTATGACGAGATTTGTTTCCTGACCGAAGCCAACTTCCGTCACATTCCCGCGCCGCGTACACCGGAGGATGAAATGGCTTCCGAGCCGTGGTATTCGATTGGGCCGCTGGATGTGTTTCCCGAGGAATTTCCACCGTTTTTGTTTGCCGATTCGGGGCAGCGCAAGTTGTTCGATCAGTTGCATGGCGAGTTGTATAACGCGGATTACTGGAAGAGCCTGCAAGAGGCGATTCGGGCCGGCAAGGTCATAGACGTCTTTCCCTATCGGCGTAAAGGGTTGGATAACGAATAAGCCAGAAACCCTCACCCCAACCCTCTCCCGGAGGGAGAGGGGGCCGACCGAGGTGTCTTGCGTCAAGCATCGACCTGAAAGAGCTTGGCGATTATGGATTCGGTGATGCGCGTTCAGGTCGGCGAGGCTGGCAAAGTTGACTCGGTCGGTCCCCTCTCCCACCGGGAGAGGGCTAGGGTGAGGGCCGCAATCCCCCTGATACGCCACAAATCCGCCAAATCTGCGACAATCCGCCCCCTGCATAAATAGACGACCGAATTGCCTACCCGATGACCGACGAATCGCCCTCCATCGACAAACTGCTGAAAAACCTCGATCACGCCATGCTCGCCGACCGTCACCGGCTGCGGCGGCAGTTGCTTGAGCTGCGCAAGAAACCCGACGAGGCCAAACTGGCTCAGTGGGTGACGCGCATGCAGGCGTCCTGTGATCAGGTGCTGGCGCGCCGTGCCAGCCTGCCGGTGATTCGTTACGACGACAGTCTGCCGATCGCGGCCAAGCGCGACGAGATCAAAAAAGCGCTGGAAAAACACCAAGTGCTGATCATCGCCGGCGAAACCGGCTCGGGTAAAACCACCCAGTTGCCGAAAATCTGTCTGGAAATCGGTCGCGGCCAGCACGGTCTGATTGGCCACACCCAGCCACGTCGAATCGCAGCCCGCAGCGTCGCCAGCCGGGTCGCCGAAGAACTCGCTACGCCGCTCGGTGCGCTGGTTGGCTATCAGGTGCGTTTCGAAGATCAGAGCGATTCCAACACCCTGATCAAACTGATGACCGACGGCATCCTGCTCGCGGAAACCCAGAATGACCGCTACCTCGAACGCTACGACACGATCATCGTCGACGAAGCCCACGAACGCAGTCTCAACATCGATTTTCTGCTCGGTTACCTGAAAACCCTGCTGCCGCGTCGTCCGGACCTGAAGGTCATCATCACCTCGGCGACCATCGATCTGGAGCGTTTCTCCAAGCACTTCGATGACGCGCCGATTGTTGAAGTCTCCGGTCGTACCTTCCCAGTGGACACCTGGTATCGCCCGCTAACGCTTGAGCAGGACGAAGAGGGCAACCGCGTCGAAGATGACCTGACGGTGGATCAGGCGATCCTCGCGACCCTCGATGAAATCGCCGCTTACGAGCGCAGCGAACGCCGCAGCCCCGGTGATGTGCTGGTGTTCTTGCCAGGCGAGCGCGAGATTCGTGACGCTGCCGACATGCTGCGCAAGGCGCAGATCAAACACACTGAAATCCTGCCGCTGTACGCGCGTCTGTCGCCGGCCGAGCAGCAGCGGATTTTCCAGTCGCACCCGGGCCGTCGCGTAGTGCTGGCAACCAACGTTGCCGAGACTTCGCTGACGGTGCCGGGCATCCGTTACGTGATCGACAGCGGCACCGCGCGCATCAGCCGTTACAGCTATCGCGCCAAGGTCCAGCGTCTGCCGATCGAGGCGATTTCCCAGGCCAGCGCCAACCAGCGTAAGGGCCGTTGCGGCCGGGTCGAGCCGGGTATCTGCATTCGGTTGTACAGCGAAGAAGATTTTAATGGGCGCCCGGAATTCACCGATCCGGAGATTCTGCGCACCAACCTCGCCGCCGTAATCTTGCAGATGCTGCATCTGCGTCTCGGCGAGATCACCGCGTTCCCGTTTATCGAACCGCCGGATGGCAAGGCGATCAGCGACGGTTTCAATCTGCTGCAAGAACTCTCGGCGGTGGACCGCAACAGTCAGTTGACCCCGCTCGGTCGTCAACTTGCGCGCCTGCCGGTCGACCCGCGCATGGGCCGTATGCTGCTCGAAGCGGCCAAGCTCGGCAGCCTGCAGGAAGTGCTGATCGTTGCCAGTGCCATGTCGATTCAGGATCCGCGCGAGCGTCCGCCGGAACGTCAGCAAGCGGCCGATCAGGCCCACGCGCAATGGAAAGACGTTGATTCTGACTTCGCCGGACTGGTGAATCTGTGGCGCGGTTTCGAAGAGCAGCGCCAAGCATTGACCGCGAGCCCGCTGCGCAACTGGTGCCGCAAGAACTTCCTCAACTACCTGCGTCTGCGCGAGTGGCGTGATTCTCACCGCCAGTTGAGCCTGATCTGCCGCGACATGCAGTTGAGCCTGAATAAAGAGCCGGCGGATTATCCGAAACTGCACAAAGCGGTGCTGGTCGGTCTGCTCAGCCAGATCGGTCAGAAAACCGAGGACGGCGATTATCTTGGTGCGCGTCAGCGGCGTTTCTGGATTCACCCGTCGTCGGGCATCGGCAAAAAGCGTCCGCAGTGGCTGATGACCGCCGAACTGGTGGAAACCACCAAGCTCTACGCGCGCATGGTCGCCAAGATCGATGCCGACTGGATCGAGCCGCTGGCCGGGCACCTGATCAAGAAAAACCATTTCGAACCGCACTGGGAAAAGAAGCGCGGCCAGGTCGTGGCGTTCGAACAGATCACCCTGTTCGGGCTGATCGTGGTCGGCCGCCGCCCGGTGCATTACGGCCCGGTCGATCCAGTGGTTTCCCGTGAGCTGTTTATCCGCGAAGGTCTGGTGCGTGGCGAGATTCAGTCCAAAGCCAAGTGCCTGACGGCCAACCAGCAACTGCTGGAACAGCTCGACGAACTGGAAGCCAAGGCCCGGCGTCGCGACATCCTCGCCGACGAAGAAACCCTATATGCGTTCTACGATGCGCGGCTGCCGGCGGAGATTCACCAGACCGCGACCTTCGACAGTTGGTATCGCATCAACAGTCAGAAGAACCCGCAACTATTGATCATGCGCGAGGAAGACGTGCTGGCCCGCGAGGCCAGTGAAGTCACCGCGCGCGATTACCCGGACACGCTGCACATCGGCGATCTGGAACTGGCGCTGACCTATCACTTCGAACCCAATCACCCGCGCGACGGCGTGACCCTGCGCGTGCCGGCGCCGCTGCTGCCGATGCTGCCGCCGGAGCGCTTGGAGTGGCTGGTGCCGGGGCTGATCGAGGCCAAGTGCATCGCCCTTGTGCGCAACCTGCCGAAAGCGCTGCGCAAGAATTTTGTGCCGGTGCCGGACTTCATCAAGGCTGCATTGCATCGCATGACCTTTGCTGAGGGTTCGTTGCCGCAAGCGCTGGGCCGCGAATTGCTGCGCATGACCGGCGCGCGGGTCAGCGACGAGGCGTGGGCAGAAGCCGAGCAAGGCGTCGAGGGGCATCTGCGGATGAACCTGGAAATCGTCGACGGCCAAGGCAAGTTCCTCGGCGAAGGCCGCGATCTGGCCGAGCTGACCGCACGGTTTGCCGAAGCCAGTCAGGCCGCGTTGGCGGTGCCGCAGAGCGCGAAAAGCCAGCAACCGGTGGAGGCGAAAGTCTTCGCGCCGGTGGCGGAAAAGACTCAGCAGAAGATCGCCGGGCTATCGATGACGGTGTATCCGGCGCTGGTCGAAGAGGGCGGCACGGTCAAGGAAGGGCGCTTCTCGACCCCGGCTGAAGCCGAGTTCCAGCATCGTCGCGCCTTGCAGCGTCTGTTGATGCAGCAACTGGCGGAACCGGCCAAGTTCCTGCGCGGCAAGTTGCCGGGGCAGACCGAGCTGGGCCTGCTCTATCGCGAGCTGGGCCGGGTCGATGCGCTGGTCGAAGACATTCTGCTGGCGAGCCTCGACAGCTGCATTCTTGAAGGTGAAGACCCACTGCCCCGTGACGGTGCCGGGTTGGCGGCGTTGGCCGAGCGCAAACGCGGCAATTGGACCGAGCACGCCGAGCGCGTGGCCCGCTTGACGCTGGAGATTCTCAAGCTCTGGCACGGTCTGCAAAAACGCTTCAAGGGCAAGATCGATCTGGCGCAAGCCGTGGCGCTGAATGACATCAAGCAGCAGATCAATAATCTGGTTTATCCGGGTTTTGTCCGCGAGACGCCGATGCAGTGGCTCAAGGAGTTGCCGCGTTACCTGAAGGCGGTCGAGCAGCGTTTCGAGAAACTCGGTGCGCAGGTGCAGAAGGATCGCGTCTGGAGCGGTGAACTCGCTGGCCTCTGGGCGCAATATCAGGCCCGCGCGGCGAAACATGCGCAGGAAGGCAAACGCGACCCGCAACTTGAGCTGTATCGCTGGTGGCTCGAGGAATATCGGGTCTCACTGTTCGCTCAACAGTTGGGCACCAAGGTCCCGATCTCCGACAAACGCCTGAACAAGCAGTGGAGCCAGGTCGAACCCTGACCTTGAGCCATGCGCAATCCCCTGTGGGAGCGAGCCTGCTCGCGAAAGCAGAGTGTCAGTCAACTCAATAGCGACTGATACGACGCAATCGCGAGCAGGCTCGCTCCCACATTGGGATTTGGGTTGTGCTTGAGAAAGGCGCCAAAAGTCCACGTTTATGGCAAACTTCGCGACCATAAACGCCTGTTTCGCGCCCCAGAGCCTTCGGCCGGGTCGCGCAACGGAATAAAGCGATGCCAGGTTTGCGTCCCCCGGATGGGAATAGACCCTTTGTGTGTTGGTACGACGGTTCCAGCACTTTCTGCCTGAACAGATTAGAGAAACGACCATGCATAACGTCGTCATCAGCGGCACCGGCCTGTACACCCCGGCCAACAGCATCTCCAACGAAGAGCTGGTGCAGTCTTTCAATACCTACGTCGCCCAGTTCAACGCCGACAACGCCGAGGCCATTGCCAGCGGCGAAGTCCAGGCCCTGACCGAATCCAGCGCTGCGTTTATCGAAAAGGCTTCCGGCATCAAGAGCCGCTTTGTCATGGATAAGGACGGCATCCTCGATCCACAACGTATGGCTCCGCGCTTGCCGGAGCGTTCCAACGACGAATGGTCGGTGCTCTGCCAGATGGCCATCGGCGCAGCCGAGCAAGCCCTGCAACGCGCCGGCAAAACCGCCGCTGACATCGACGGCGTGATCGTCGCCTGCTCCAACCTGCAGCGCGCCTACCCGGCCATCGCCATCGAAGTTCAGGAAGCGCTGGGCATTCAAGGCTTCGGTTTCGACATGAACGTCGCTTGCTCCTCGGCGACGTTCGGCATTCAGGCAGCGGCGAACAGCGTGCAACTCGGCCAGGCCCGGGCGATCCTGATGGTCAACCCGGAAGTCTGCACCGGTCACCTCAACTTCCGTGACCGCGACAGCCACTTCATCTTCGGCGATGCTGCGACTGCAGTGGTCATCGAGCGCGCTGACACCGCGACGTCCAAGCACCAGTTCGACGTGGTCAGCACCAAACTGCTGACCAAGTTCTCCAACAACATCCGCAACAACTTCGGCTTCCTCAACCGCGCGGCGGAAGAGGGCATCGGTGCCCGCGACAAGCTGTTCGTGCAGGAAGGCCGCAAGGTGTTCAAGGATGTCTGCCCGATGGTTGCCGAGCTGATTGGCGAACATCTGCAAGAGAACCAGCTCAACGTCGGCGACGTGAAGCGCTTCTGGCTGCACCAGGCTAACCTGAGCATGAACCACCTGATCGTGCGCAAACTGTTGGGCCGTGAGGCCACCGAAGAAGAAGCGCCGGTGATTCTCGACACCTACGCCAACACCAGCTCCGCAGGTTCGGTGATTGCTTTCCACAAATATCAGGACGATCTGGCTGCCGGTTCGCTGGCTGTCTTGAGTTCGTTCGGTGCCGGCTATTCGATCGGCAGCGTCATTCTGCGCAAGCGTTGAAAAGAGGTTTAATTTCCTCTTAATCGCGCCGACTTTTCCTACATCCGAATCGGCTCAAACGCTGTAATTTTTCGGAAATGGCGGCAGGTGAAGACCTGCCGCCGTCATTTTCGGAATCGGCACAAGGAAATTTTTGGATGGCGGCTGACGACACCCAACTGCTTGCGCGCCTGCTGGCCGGCGAGCAACAGGCTTTCAAGGAACTGGTGACGACGTATCAGAGCGCCATGCGCGCGGTGGCGTATGCGATTGTCGGGCAGCGCCATGTCGAAGAAGTGGTGCAGGACGCCTGGCTGTCCGTAGTGCGCCACATCGGCAGCTTCGAAGGTCGCTCCAGTCTCAAGACCTGGCTTCTGACCATCACCGCCAACTCAGCGAAAAGTCGCTATAAACAGAATCGCCGCGAAGTGTTGATGGATGATCTGCCATCGCCCCATGGCACGATCGACGACGACCGTTTTTCTCCCGGTGACGGCCATTGGCTGGTCGCCCCGTTCGCCTGGCACCAGGACACACCGGAAGCGCTGCTGACCGAAAGCGAATTGCGCGACTGTCTTGAGCACACCTTGTTGAATCTGTCGGAGCTGCAAAGCAGCGTTTTGCTGTTGCGCGAGCGGCAGGGGCTGGAGCTGGAGGAAATCTGTAATCTTCTGGAGATCTCGCTCTCCAATGTCCGCGTGCTGCTGCATCGGGCACGTTTGAAGGTCTTCGCGACCGTAGAACATTTTGAGGAGACAGGAGAATGTTGACCTGCAAGGAGCAAGTGGCACGATCCAGCGATTATCTCGATGGCCAGTTGAGCTTTCGCGAAAAGTGGATGGTGCGTCATCACCTGATGTTTTGCCCGAACTGCCGGCGTTTCATTCGCCAGATGCGTTTGATGCAAGCCACCTTGAAGGCGCTGCCGGAGCAACCGGTAGAAGGCATCGATGACCTGGCCGAACGCCTGGCCGAGCAACGACGAAAAGATAATCCCCTGTAGGAGCTGTCGAGTGAAACGAGGCTGCGATCTTTTGATCTTTTTTAAGATCAAGATCAAAAGATCGTCTGATCGCGGCCCGAGCCTTCGGCAGCTCCTACAGGGGATTTTCGCATCCTGCAGAAATAGCCCGGCGCGAGCGAAACGAACGGATGATGGGGATCGTTCCGCCCGCACCGGGCTATAAGAGAGTCAGCTGCAAGCGCCAAGTCTCAAGCTGCAAGTAATGCTTTGACTTGCAGCTTGAGGCTCGAAGCTTGCAACTGCTGTTTTTAGAACTTGGCTTCCGCATCCAGCTGCAGGGTGTTGGCGTCAGCGTCACGCTGGGTACGGCTGGCGAAGTCGGCCTTGGTCAGGAAGTACGTCGCGCCAATGGCGAAGTTCTTGTCGATGTCGTAACCGACCTTGAACTTGTGGCCACGGGAACCGGTGGTGCCGTTGGCGAAGTCGGAGTCGGTGAAGGCGCCGACCACGGCGTTGCGCTGCACGTCACGATAGTTGTAATCGAGGTTCAGGCCGAAGACTTTCGACTTGGCACCCAACAGCCACGCGGTGTCCTGATCGGTCACGGCATCGTTGTTCTTCACGTACTGGCCGTAGAACGACAATGGCATCGGCAGACCGCCGATGTCGACCTGGCTGAACCCTTCATACAGACGGAATTCGTTGTTGGCCGAGTTGCCATTGACTGCCAGGGCGCACGGTGTGGAAGTGCCGGTGCAGCGGCTGTCTTCGTCGTTCTGGTAGGCGTAGACGCTGCCGCCCAAGGTCACTTTCAGGTTGTCGCTGATGTTGAAGCGGCTACCCAACTGGCCGGCGGTCAGGCGCAGGTCGTGACGGAATTGCACGCCATCACCGTCGACGTTGTCCTTGAGGTTGTAGTTACCCAGGCTGCCGAACAGTTCGGCGCTGCTGCCCAACGGGTATTTGTAGGTAACGGCCAGACCTTCCGGGTTGATGTCGCTATCCCAGATCACGTCGCCCATGCTGACCCACGGCTGGAGCATCTTGCCGCCGATGATGTGCAGGTTCTTGATCTGGTCAGGGTGGTAGTCGATGTAGCCCAGATCCAGCCAGATCTGCTTCTTGTCGAAGTAGTTGTCCTGGTCCTGGTTGGTCGAACGGGCGTCATCGCCGCCGCCGGTGGCGATGCGGATGCCGGTGTCGACCTGTGGGTTGATCTCGGTGTAGGCGCCCAGACGGGCACGGATGCGCTGACGATCCTTGTCGCGGCCGCCGTTGTTCGGCTCGCCGTCGATCTTGATGGTTTCCTGGCGGATACGCACATCGCCCTTGAACTGGGTCTTGGCCGCCCAGGCCAGTTTCTGGTCGAAGACGCTTTGTTCGTTGGTTTTCTTCGCAACGGCGGCGACTTGTTCGTTGGTCTCTTGCTGCGCCTGCTGCGCGATTTGCTGAGCCTTCTGATCCTTGGCCAGTTCAGTTTGCAGTTCTACGTACTGCGCCTGGGAAATGGAACCGTTAGCCTTGAGCATGTCGAGCAGTTTGGCGTCGACTGCAGCACTGGCCGGAACACTCATGGCCAGCAACAAGCCACCGCACAGGGCCGCCGCAGTTTTCGTGGAAGCAAGACGCATAGCAATCTCCGAAGATGAGAGGGGATGGCACAGCCATCCGGGGCACAACCGACGATTCGAGCGTCGGAAAACAGTGTCCGGGTAGAACCCGGCGCTCTAAAAACAGGCGCCAGTATCGCGATGGTTTATGACAGAGCAGTGGCACAGTGATGGCAGGTTGATGACGATATCGATTCGCCCTGAACTATTGATCTAGAGCGCTGTCGGCCGATTGCGGGTGTGCAATGCCGTGCAATCGGCGATACTCGCCGGGCGCTGAAGTCCTGTTGTGGAGAGCTTGTTGATGCCGTTGCAACGCCTGCAAAACCTGTCGGAAATCGCCTCGGCAAGCTGGGATGCGCTGGTCCCTGAAAGCCAGCCATTTCTGCGCCATGCCTTTCTCAGTGCGCTGGAAGACAGCGGTAGCGTTGGCCCCCACACCGGCTGGCAACCGGAGCATTTGCTGCACGTCGAGGGCGATCGTCTGATCGCCGCGTTACCCAGTTATCGCAAGTGGCATTCCTACGGCGAGTACGTGTTCGATCACGGCTGGGCCGACGCCTGCGCCCGCGCCGGTATCGATTACTACCCGAAGCTTTTGACGGCTGTGCCATTCAGCCCGGTGAGCGGCCCGCGCTTGTTGGCGGCCAATGTCGAAGACGGTTTCGAACTGCTCAAGAGCCTGCCCGGCTATCTGGAGATCGAAGGGCTTTCCAGCGCGCACATCAATTTCACCGACGCCTTCACCGACGCGGCGGTGGCCGAACAACCGGGCTGGTTGCAACGCATTGGCTGTCAATATCACTGGCAGAATCGCGGGTATCGCGACTTCCAGGATTTCCTCGACGTGCTCAGTTCGCGCAAGCGCAAACAGATGCGCAAGGAGCGCGAGCAAGTGGCGGGGCAGGGCTTTGAGTTTGAATGGCTGGAGGGGCGCGAGCTGGATGAGGCGCAGTGGGATTTTGTCTACGCCTGTTACGCCAACACCTACGCGGTGCGGCGCCAGACGCCGTATCTGACGCGGGAGTTTTTCAGTCTGCTGGCCGAGCGCATGCCCGAGGCAATCCGCGTGGTGCTGGCCAAACAGGGCTCACGGCCGGTGGCGATGGCGTTCAGTCTGGTCGGTGGCGACAGTTTCTACGGCCGCTACTGGGGGTGTCTGGCCGAGTTTGATCGGCTGCACTTTGAAACCTGTTTTTATCAGGGGATGGATTATGCGATCGCGCAGGGTTATCAGCGTTTCGATGCTGGCGCTCAGGGCGAGCACAAGCTGATTCGCGGGTTCGAACCGGTGATCACCCATTCATGGCATTACCTGCGACATCCAGGTCTGAAAGCAGCAGTGAAAGATTTCCTGCAACAGGAACGCGCCGGCATCCTCGCCTACGCCGAAGAAGCAAAAACAGCGTTGCCCTACCGCCAAACCTAGATCTCTTGTGGGAGCGAGCTTGCTCGCGAAAGCGGTGTTTCAGTGACATGGATATCAGCTGACACACCGC
>NZ_JBSVXS010000017.1:0-85917 GCF_054070155.1 Pseudomonas sp. SDT291_1_S447 | reverse complement strand
GCCTGAGCCTGAGCGTCACTGAGGCCACGGCCAAGGTGCGTGAAGGGGTCAACCTGGCGGCAGCGTTGCGCGTGGAGAATGTGTTTCCGTCGGTATTGATTCACCTGATCGCCAGCGGCGAGAAAACCGGTTCACTGCCACCGATGCTTGAGCGTGCGGCGCAAACTCTGTCGCGAGATATCGAACGGCGGGCGATGGGCATGACCGCGCTGCTGGAGCCGCTGATGATTGTGGTGATGGGCGGGGTGGTGTTGGTGATTGTGATGGCGGTGTTGTTGCCGATTATTGAGATCAATCAGCTGGTCCAGTAGTGGTGTTGTTGCACAGGGCCTCATCGCGAGCAGGCTCACTCCTACAGGGGTACGCATTTCAAATGTAGGCCTTCGCCTGCTCGCGATGGGGCCCGTCAGGGCAATAAATAATTCGGATTTTGTTTCAGAACTCCACCCCCGCACCTCTTCAAGCAGACATGAAAAAGCCCTCGTCACCGAGGGCTTTTCATTGACACGGTTACATCGATCAATCAGATCTTGCCAGCGCCAGCCTTGGCCTTAACGTCGGCCGCGACTTTGTCTGCGTTCAGCGGGGTGTAGCTGTAAGGCGGGGTCCAGCCGATGTTGGTGCCCCACTTGCAGGTCAGCAAGGTGCCATTGAGCGTAGAACCCTGATCAAGGTAGGTGCTGCCACCGTAATCACCGGCGATTTTGTCGCAACCGCTGATGCCGGAGATTTCGAAGGCGTTTTTCTCGGAGAAAATCTTCGAGCTCTTGCCCACGCCGTGCGCGTAGCTGAACGGGTAGACCTTATGGCTGGTGCTGCCCACGTGATAGTTGTTGTACAGATGCACCTGGCCGAAGCGCACGCGTGGTGCGCGGGCGGAGATGTTTTCGAACAGGGTGTTGTGGATCGTGACCTTGAGCTTGCCATCATCGGTGGTGCGGCTGTCGCTGGAACCGATCAGGTTGTTCTTCTCGTGCGATTTGAACGCCGAGTAGGAAATGGTCACGTAGTTGGCACCGTTTTTCACGTCCAGTGCGCCGTCGTGATGTTGCTTTGGACGACCGTTGGCGGTGCCGTTCTGGTCATCGGTGCGGCGGCCATCGGTGAAGGTGACATGGTCGACCCACACATTGTTGGCGCCTTCGATGGTCAGCCCGTCGTACTCGGAGTTCCAGTTGCCGGCGCTGCCGTCATTGGCGTCCCAGATCGGCTCGGGATCCCATGGGTTTTCGATGGTGATGTTGCGGATGATCACATCGTTTTCCTTGGCATAGAAGAAACCTTCGCGGATCTCTGCCGTGCTGCTCGTACCGACGATGGTCGTCTTGCCCGGGATATCCAGACGACCGCGCTTTTTCATATCGGCGGTCGTCGTATAAGCTTTGCCTTCGCTGATGTCG
Organism: Pseudomonas sp. SDT291_1_S447; assembly: GCF_054070155.1. Classification (NCBI taxonomy): domain Bacteria; kingdom Pseudomonadati; phylum Pseudomonadota; class Gammaproteobacteria; order Pseudomonadales; family Pseudomonadaceae; genus Pseudomonas; species Pseudomonas sp. SDT291_1_S447. The sequence goes on along the minus strand of NZ_JBSVXS010000017.1, from coordinate 84,517 downwards.
ATAGGCCCGGTAATCTTGATGATGCGCCCGTTGGTGCCGACCGAAGCGCTGAGTGCGGCTTTCAGTTCGGCGGCGTTCTTCACGGTGTAGATATTGTTGGCTGCCGCTCTGGAGCCACCTTTGGTGCCACCGTTTTGCGTGGCCCAGCCAGTCGTTGCAACATCCAGCCAGATATCGGCCGCTTGTGCAGGGAGGCTGGAAAACAGCAGGCTGCCGACGATGGCGCTGGCCAGTTTGCAGGCCGTGAAGGTTGTTGGTTTTGTCATGAGTAATCAGATCCTTGATTAACTTGAGTGTTTTACACGCGAAATTTCGACGTGTTTCTCGAGCGGACGTCCTTATCGCCAGTGCAGCGAATCGAACGTCCGCTGCATGAGAAATCCTATCATTGAACTGGTGCGTTGTCGTACAACTGAATGGGCTATGATGCGTAATTATTCGAAAACTCGAGATTTTTGTTGCTGATGGACAGATCCAACGCCACACCCAATGTTCGTCGCCGGCATCGCAGCCTGGCGGAGGACCTGGTCACTGAGCTGTCCCGACGCATTTGCAGCGGCGAACTCGCGCGCGCGACGAAGCTGCCGACTGAATCTCAGGTCATGGCCGAGCACGGCGTCAGTCGCACAGTCGTGCGTGAGGCGATATCGCGTCTGCAGGCAGCGGGCCTGGTGGAGACCCGTCACGGTATCGGCACCTTTGTTCAGGACATTCCCAGCCCGAGCGGTTTTCGCATTGATCCGGACAGCATCGTCACGCTTCAGGATGTCTTGGCGGTGCTTGAATTGCGCATCACATTGGAGGTCGAGGCCGCCGGCCTGGCGTGTGCGCGGCGTACCGATGAGCAGCTGCAATTGATGCGTGATTCGCTGGACGCCATCAATTCCCGCGCCGTCAGTGTCGACTACGCCGTGTCGGCGGATTTCCAGTTCCACCAGCAAATCGCGCTGGCCACCGGCAACCGCTATTTCACCGACATCATGCTGCACCTGGGCGCGAACATTCTGCCGCGCACACGCCTGCATTCCAAACGCCTGGAGAATGACCGCAAGGAGCCCTATCTGGAGCGCCTCAGTCGCGAGCATGAAGACATTTACATTGCGATTGTCCGGCGTGATTCCGACGCCGCGCGCGCAGCCATGCGTTTGCATCTGTCCAACAGCCGCGAGCGTCTGCGCCGTGCCTACGAGGCCGCAGACGCGGCGGCGTTGAACGTCTGAAGCCTCAGGCGCGGGCCTTGGGTTCGGGCAGGCCTTGAACGCCCGGGTTGAGGGCAAAGACTCCGCCCGCCAGTGGCTGATCGGCGAGGTCGATGCCTTGCGGGCGAATCGAGGTGACAAACAGGGTGTCGAGCCGAGGGCCGCCAAAGGCACACATCGTCGGTTTCTTTACCGGTACCGGCAGCGCGCGATCCAGTTTCCCCTGCGGGGTGAAACGCAATACCAAGCCGGCATCAATCGCGCAGATCCAGTAACAGCCGTGTGAATCGACGGCGGCACCGTCCGGTCGACCGGGGTGGTCGTTCATGTCGACGAACACGCGGCGGTTGTGCGGCGTGCCGCTGTCGATGTCGTAATCGAAGGCCCAGATCAGCTGACGGCTCGGGTGCGAATCGGAAAGGTACATGATGCTCCCGTCGGGACTGAACGCCAGGCCGTTGGGCACCACAAGGTCCTGCAGTTGCGGCGCCAGCACCGATGCATCGTTCGGGGTTTGCGCGTCGTAGCTATACAGTGCGCCGACCGCCTCGGCACCCATCGCGGTTGGCATCGAGCTGGCCCAGAAGCGTCCCTGACGATCGCAGCGACCATCATTGAAACGCATGCGCGGGCGGGCGTGCTCGACGCCGATGAGCTTTTCCGCAGCCAGACGTCCGTCAGCCTGCGGGCGCAGTTTGAACAGGCCACTTTCCTGCGCACCCAGCCAATGTCCCGCTTCGCTGCGGGCGATACAGGCGAGCATTTCGTCCGCCTGCCAGCAGTCGGTCTGGCCGTCGAGCTGCCAGCGATGCAAACGGCCGGCCGGAATATCCACCCAATACAAGGCGTTCTCGTCGGCTTGCCAGACCGGGCTTTCACCGGTGGCGTTGCGCGCATCGACAATCAGTTCGGCACTCATGAGCGCGTCTGCGCCGGCGTTTCAAACGGACCTGCAGCGGTAAAGGCGCCGCCCTGGTACAAGCGGTCCGGGTGGTCGGCAGCGAGTGCCGGTTGTTGTTCGACCTTTGCGCGAAAGGCTTCGGAGCTGTCCTGCGGTGCAAAGCCCAGGTGCGCGGCGTGCCGGTTGTTCCACCACTGATCCCGGTTGGCGGACACCCCGTACACCACGCTGTGTCCGACATCGCTGGCCAGCAGTGCGCGGGCGATCAGGTGCTCGAGATCGGTATAGCTCAGCCAGGTCGCCAGCATGCGCAGGTTGCGCGGTTCGGGGAATGAGGAGCCGATGCGCAGGCTCACTGTTTCGATGCCATAGCGGTGGAAATAGAAGGTTGCCAGGTCCTCGCCGTAAGCCTTCGACAAGCCGTAATAACCGTCCGGGCGACGCGGCGAATGGGCGTCGATCTGTTCGTCCTGCGAGTAGAAACCGGTGACGTGGTTGGAGCTGGCGAACACGATGCGCTTGACCCCGTGCAGACGCGCGGCCTCATAAACATGAAAGGTGCCGCGAATATTCGCCTCGAGGATTTCTTCGAAGGATCGCTCCACCGAGATCCCGCCCAAATGCACGATGGCATCGACGCCCTCGACCAGCGCGGCGACAGCGGCCTTGTCGCTCAGATTGCAGTTGATCACTTCGTCATGCGCGCCGCGGCTCGGCGCCATCGCACTGATGTCCGAGGAGCGGACGATGTCGGCGTGAACCTGCAGGGTTTCGCGCAGAATCTGGCCGAGCCCACCGGCGGCGCCGGTCAGCAGAATACGGTTGAAGGGTTTGGCTTGCGTAGCGTGTGTGGTCATGGTCGGGTCTTCCATTACGCGGTGGTGAAAGGGTGGGGCGGCAGGGTGTCTGCCCGACAAGCGATGCGCGCTCGCCAGGCAAAACCAGTGCGCGGCTTACATGAAGTTGTACTGCACGCCCAGACGCCAGCGAGCCTGGCGGTCGGGTGAGGTGGACTCGACTTTGATGTCGCCGATTTCCATGAAGGGCGCCCATTGTTTGGTGAGCTTGTATTTGACGATCAGGTTCTGTTCGTAGTCGCTCTTCTTGTTGTCGTAGCGGATGTAGTCAGTCTTGAAATAGATGAACTGATATTCGTAGGCCCACTTGTTGGCTGGCGTGTAGCCGAGCCAGCCTTCGAAGCGGTGGGTGGTCTGGTCATCCTTGTAGTGATCGGGCATGTCTTTGTTGACCTGATCGCGATCGAGTTTGCGCAGGTCCAGGCGATAGCGCGTCGCTACGTAAAAGGCGTCGTCGATTTTGTAGTTGTACTTGAGGCCGAACTTGTAGGCGGTCGCATCCTTCGAGCTGTCCATCTGAAACGCCGGGGTCAGCGTCGACTGTGCGCTGAGCTTGTAGTTGTAGCTCACCGTGAACTCGTGGCCGTTGTTGACCATGTTGTCGTAGGCGACATCTTTGCGGTCCCCGGCCGTGCGGTATTTCATCTCCGCCTCAAACCCCAGTCCACTGTCCAGGCGGTAGTTGAGCTTGATTCGGTCGGCGTGGGCACTGTCCTCCTCGGTGTACTGGTGGCGGTAGTTGAGGCTGGCGGAGTCAGCGTGGACAGCGAAGGGCAGGCCGAGGGCCGCGACAGTGACGAGCGTGCGTAGGGTGGTGTTCATACGGTCTTCTTTTTTTGTTTTTGTTAGGGTCGTTTGACGAGTACTACAGGCACCGCGATGTTGCGTATGGCTCTCATTTGAGGCGCAGATATAAGTTATCGTACGACAAGATGACTCGTCTACGTGATTTTGCTGGTTTGGAAACATTTTGATACATATATGCCCTATGAATAGGGGTCTAAAGCAAGTCGTGTTATTCCGTAGTCATCTTTAAATATGGCGCTTTGCTGGGCATTTAGCCGAAAAGGCTTCGATTCGAAGAGGTGTTATTGGGTCTTTTCAAGTGTTGTACGATGACCTATGATCGGTCGCAACCGACGACACTCCTGTCACAAATCCAATAAGAAGGCTCAAGACGTCCATGAGAATCACAGCAGTCAACGTCCAGGTTTTTTCCTATCCCACCCGCCGCGCAGTCGACAGCGCCGGTCATGCTCATCCCGGTGATGTCAGTCAGGCGCAAATGGCGTTGCTGCGCATCCAGACCGAAGACGGCAAGGAGGGTTACGCCCTCGGCGCGCCGGAGCTGATTCGTCCTTATGTGCTGGATGGTTTTGTGCGCAAGGTGCTGGTCGGGCAGAACGCCTTTGATCGCGAAAAGATCTGGCATGACCTGGCGCACTGGCAGCGTGGCAGCGCCAGCCAGTTGACTGATCGCGCGCTGGCGTTGGTCGAGCAGGCGTTGTGGGACTGGGCGGGGCGCAAGCTCGGCGTGCCGGTGCACAAGTTGATCGGCGGTTTTCGCGACAAGGTGCCGGCGTACGGCTCAACCATGTGCGGCGATGAATTGCCTGAGGGCCTGGCGACGCCGGAAGACTACGGACGCTTTGCCGAAACGCTGGTCAAGCGCGGCTACAAGGCGATCAAGTTGCACACCTGGATGCCGCCGGTGTCGTTCGCGCCGAGCCCGCGCATTGACGTCAAAGCCTGCGCGGCAGTGCGCGAAGCGGTGGGCCCGGACATCGCCTTGATGCTCGACGGTTATCACTGGTACAGCCGCACCGAAGCGCTGTACATCGGGCGCGAACTGGAAAAACTCGACTTCGCCTGGTTCGAAGAACCGATGATGGAAGAATCCGCCGAATCCTATGCCTGGCTGGCGGGGCAACTGGACATTCCGGTGCTCGGGCCGGAAACCTTGTCCGGCAAACACCTGAGCCGGGCCAGTTGGGTCAAGCACGACGTTTGCGACATCCTGCGTGCCGGCGTTGCCGGGGTCGGCGGGATCGGGCCTTGCCTGAAAGTCGCACACATGGCCGAGTCGTTTGGCATGGACTGCGAAATCCATGGCAACGGCGCAGCCAACCTGACGGTGGTCGGCGCGATCAAGAACTGCACCTGGTACGAGCGCGGCTTGCTGCACCCGTATCTGGATTACGACGAAGTGCCGGCGTACCTCAAACGCCTGGTCGACCCGATGGACAGCGATGGTTTTGTGCACCTGTCCGACCTGCCGGGTCTGGGCGAAGACATCGACTTCAACTTCATCGAGATGAACACGCTTAAAAGCTTCTGACGTGTACGCGGGCTGCCCGGTACATGCCGGGCTGTCCGAGAGCCCTATAAATATAAGAAAGGCACTCTCGCTATGAACATTCTTCCTTCTCTGTGGGCGCGGGTTCTGGCGGCTACCCTGGCGGTGACCGCGCTACCTGTCGTCCATGCCAAAACCCCGGCCGATCAATTGATCGTCGGCATGAGCATGATCAATCTGCTGTCCCTCGACCCGGCGGCGGCCACCGGCCTGGACGTGTCGGAGATCAATGCCAATCTCTATGACATGTTGCTGGTGCAAGACGTCGCTGCGCCGGATCAGCTGTTGCCGGCACTCGCCGAGCGCTGGCAAGTCAGCGACGACCGCAAGACCCTGACCTTCAATCTGCGTCAGGGCGTGCAATTTCAATCGGGTAACCCGTTGAGCGCCGAAGACGTCGCCTGGTCGTTGCAGCGCGTGCTCAAGCTCAACCTCGCACTGGCGTCGACCTGGAAGGCTTACGGTTTTACTGCTGACAACGTCGAGCGTTCGATGCGCGCGACCGATGCCAATACCTTCGTCATTGAATTGCCGCGACCCACCGATCCGCAGTTGGTGCTCAACACGCTGGCGACGTCGCCCAGCGCCTTCATTCTTGACCGCAAAAAAGTCCTCGAACATCAGAAGAACAATGACCTGGGCGCCGCCTGGCTGGTGACGCACGCCGCCGGCAGTGGTGCCTTTGTGCTCAATGACTGGCGCGCCAACGACGTGATTCTGATGAGCCGTTTCGACGGTTATTGGGGTGGCCCGGCCAAGCTCAAACGCATTGTCATGCGCAACATGACCGAGTCGCAGTCGTTGCGTCTGATGATCGAACGGGGCGACCTCGACATCGCCAAAGGCATGTCGGCGCCGGACATCCAGGCCTTGCAGAACAGCGACAAGGTCCGCACGCAAACTCTGCAACGCGGCACGCTGTACTACGTCGCACTGAGTGTGAAGCAGCCGATGTTCGCCGACGCGCGCGTGCGCAAGGCCGTACGCTCGTTGATCGACTATCAAGGCATCAACCAGACCGTCATGCCGCACTACGGCGTGATCAATCAGCGGCCAATGCCGTTGGGACTGGCCGCGCGCCTGCCGGATCCCGGTTATCGATTGAATGTCGATGAGGCAAAAAAACTCCTCGCTGACGCCGGTTACCCGAACGGGTTCAAGACCAGTATCCGCGTGCTGGCCGAGCCGCCCTTCATCAACATCGCCTCCAACCTGCAATCGACGCTGGCGCAGGCCGGGATCGAAGCCAGCATCATCACCGGCACCGGTAACCAGATCTACGGCGCCATGCGTGAGCGCAGTTTCGACATCATCGTCGGCCGTGGCGGTGGCGGCGCCGAACGTCATCCTCATTCGAGCCTGCGCACGCTGGTGTACAACCCGGATAACCGTGACGAAGCCAAGCTGAGCAACTTCCAGGGCTGGCGCACTTCGTTCTACAGTCCCGAGTTGAATCAGTTGATCGAGAGTGCCGAAGTCGAGCCCGATGCGCAGAAACAGCAGGCGCAGTATCAGGACATCCAGCAGCAACTCGATCAGCAAGTGGGCGCGATTCTGCCGGTCTCGCAGATGACCGACACGGTGCTGGTCTACGCCGATGTTGCCGATTTCCAAGGGCACACGGCCGCGACCACGCGCTACAAAGACGTCTACAAAAAACGCTGAAATGCACGGATGAACTTCGCGTGCCGGGTGCACCGGTGACCGTTTTATCAGGAGCTGACTATGTTTGTTATGACTGCCTCTGCCATGGGAGCCCGCGCCTCCAATACCGCGCGGCGTGCCAGCACGGTACTGGTGACGTTACTGGGCCTGCTGGCGCTGACGTTTATCATCGGTCGGGTCATGCCGCTCGATCCGGTGCTGGCGGTGGTCGGGCCGGATGCCGACAGTTCGACCTACGATCAGGTGTACCGGGCGATGGGGCTCGACAAGCCGATCTGGACCCAGTTCGGCCTGTACCTCAACGACTTGCTGCACGGCAATTTCGGCAACGCGCTGTTGACCGGGCACCCGGTGCTCGATGACATCCGCCGAGTGTTCCCGGCCACCATCGAACTGGCGACCCTGGCCATCCTCTTCGGTGTGCTGATCGGTTTGCCGCTGGGCGTCTGCGCGGCGAGCAATCAGGGGCGACTGGGCGATCATGTCGCGCGAGTGATTACCCTGTTCGGCTATTCCACACCGATTTTCTGGCTGGGCATGATGGGCCTGCTGGTGTTCTACGCCTGGCTCGGCTGGGCCGGTGGCGCCGGTCGCATCGACCTGGCGTACGACGGCATGGTGCCCGAGGTCACCGGGCTGTTGCTGATCGATTCGGGCCTGGCCGGTGATTGGGAAGCCTTCGCCAGCGCCTTGCGCCACATCGTCTTGCCGGCGCTGATCCTCGGGCTGAACTCGGTGGCTTACATCAGTCGGATGACCCGCAGCTTCATGCTCGAGCAACTGTCTCAGGAATACATCATCACCGCTCGGGTCAAGGGGCTGTCGCGCCGCCAGGTGGTCTGGGGTCACGCGTTTCGCAACATCCTAGTGCAGCTGCTGACGGTAGTGGCGCTGGCTTACGGCTCGCTGCTCGAAGGTGCGGTGCTGATCGAAACGGTCTTTGCCTGGCCGGGTTTCGGCCAGTACCTGACCAGCAGCCTGATGCTCGGCGACATGAACGCGGTGATGGGCTGTGTGCTGGTGATCGGTTTGATTTTTGTCGCGCTCAACCTGATCAGCGATGCCTTGTACAAGGTCTTCGACCCGCGCACGCGTTAACACGCCTGGCAGCAGCACTAAAAATTATAAAAAGAAGGATTTTTCAATGACGACTGCATTTACCAAACTGCACGCTGGCCTGTTGGCGGCGATCCTGGCGCTGGTGCCGATGACCCAGGCCAGCGCCAAGACGCCGGCCGATCAACTGATCGTCGGCATGAGCATGGTTAACCTGTTTTCCATCGATCCAGCCAACGCACCGGGCCTCGACGCTTCTGGCGTCAATGCCAATCTTTACGACACCTTGGTCAAGCGTGATCAGGGCAATCCGGAACAGCATCTGCCGCAACTGGCCGAGCGCTGGACGATCAGCGACGACGGCAAGCAGATAACCTTTCACTTGCGCCAGGACGTGAAGTTTCACTCCGGCAATCCGCTGACCGCTGAAGATGTGGCCTGGTCGCTGTACCGGGTGATGAAGCTCAACTTCGGCCTGGCCACGACCTGGAAAGCCTACGGTTATAACGTCGACAACATTCAGTCACTGATCCGTGCCAGCGATGCCCACACGCTGGTCATCGACTTGCCGCAAACCATGGACCCACTGTTATTGATCGATTCGCTGGCAATCTCGCCAAGCGCGGTGGTGATCGATCGCAAAACGGCTTTGGCGCATGAGAAAAACGCTGACCTCGGTGCTAACTGGCTGGTGACCAACGAGGCCGGCAGCGGACCCTTTGTGCTGAGCAAATGGACGGCGAACGACTCGCTGTTGCTGACCCGGTTCGACGGTTATTGGGGCGGTGCTGCCAAGCTCAAGCGCGTGGTGGTGCGGCACATGACCGAATCGCAGTCGCTGCGCCTGATGCTGGAGCGCGGAGACCTCGATCTCGCGTACGGCATGGCCGCACCGGACATCCGCGCCATCGACGGTTCGGAAAAAATCCACGTGCAGTCACTGCCGCGCGGCACCATGTACTACGTCGCGCTGAGCATGAAGCAGCCCGAATTTGCCAACCCCAAAGTGCGCGAAGCGGTGCGCAACCTGATCGACTACAAGGGGCTCGACGAACAAGTGATGCCGTATTACGGCCAGCTGAATCAGCAGCCGATGCAACTGAGTCTGGCGGCGCGCCTGCCGGATCCGGGTTATCACATGGACGTCGCCAAGGCGAAAAAACTCCTCGCCGAAGCGGGTTATCCGGACGGCTTCACCACGACCATTCGCACATTGTCAGAGCCGCCCTTCATCGACATCGCCGCGCGCCTGCAAGCGACGCTGGCCGAGGGCGGGATCAAGGCCAGCATTGTCAACGGCACCGGCAACCAGGTGTACGGCGCCATGCGTGCGCGCAACTTCGACATCATCGTTGCGCGCGGGGCCGAGCGCTATCCGCATCCGTATTTCAGCCTGCGCACGTTTGCCTACAACCCCAACAACAGTGATGACGCCGGCCTGCCGAATTTCCAGGGCTGGCGCGCGTCGTTTTTCAGCCCGCAGCTCAATAGCCTGATAGATCAGGCCGGGGTCGAACGCGATGCCGGCCAGCGCCTGAACCTGTATCACCAGGCGCAGAAAATCTACGACGAGCAGGTCGGCCCGATCATGATGATTTCGCAGATGACCGACACCGTGGTCAGCGCCGCCGACGTCAAGGGCTTCGCCGGTGATGATGCCGAGGCGACGCGCTATCTGGGTGTCTACAAACAACGCTGAACGCTGCCCGGTGCGTCGGCGTACGCGCCGGGTGATCCTGAATTCAATCCGAGAACATGCCCATGATTGCCAACATGTCTTCTACTGATTCGAGCGCCAAGCGGCGGTTGGATCGTACCCCCGGATCCAGCTTCGACGCCTTCTGCAAAAGTGCCCTGAAAGTCTTGCGGCACTTGTTGCGCAACCCGATGACCCTGGCCGGATTGCTGGTCGCTTTGGTGCTGGTGGTGGTGGCGCTGTTTGCGCCGTGGATCGCCACCCATGATCCGGTGGCGCAAAACCTCGCCAATGCCCTGCAGGCGCCGGGCGCCGCCCACTGGTTCGGCACCGATGAATACGGCCGGGACATCTTCAGTCGTCTGGTCTACGGCTCGCGCATCACGCTGTACATCATCACCCTGGTGACCGTGATCGTCGGCCCGATCGGGCTGTTTATCGGCACCGTCTCCGGCTACTACGGTGGTGTGGTCGACACGGTGTTCATGCGCCTGACCGACATCTTCATCTCCTTCCCCAGCCTGGTGCTGGCGCTGGCATTTATCGCTGCGCTCGGTCCGGGCCTGGAACACGCGGTGGTAGCGATTGCGCTGACGTCGTGGCCACCGATCGCGCGACTGGCGCGGGCGGAAACCCTGTCGTTGCGCAAGGCTGACTTCGTTGTGGCGGTTGAGCTGCAAGGGGCTTCGTCCACGCGAATCATCCTGCGGCACATTGTGCCGATGTGCATGTCGTCGGTGATCATCCGCCTGACCATGAACATGGCCGGGATCATCCTCACCGCAGCGGCTTTGGGCTTTCTCGGTCTCGGTGCGCAGGCGCCGTCGCCGGAGTGGGGCGCGATGATTTCCACCGGGCGTCGCTACATGCTCGAGTGCTGGTGGCTGGTGGCTGTTCCGGGGGCCGCAATCATGTTGGTCAGCCTGGCTTTCAACCTGTTGGGCGACGGCCTGCGGGACATTCTTGATCCGCGCAGCGAGTAATCGGAGGCTGTATGTCTGCAATCAAATTGAATGTCGAAGGGCTCAATGTGCGCTTCGTCAATGCTCAGAAAGAAACCCACGCCGTGCGCGATGTGTCCTTCACCTTGGGGCGGGAAAAACTCGCCATTGTCGGTGAGTCGGGCTCGGGCAAATCGACGGTCGGTCGCAGCCTGCTCAAGCTGCACCCGGCCAGCGCGCGGATCACCGCCAAGGCCATGCAGTTCGGTGAAGTCGATCTGCTGTCAGCCGGCGAAAAGGTCATGCAGAAGATTCGTGGTCAGCGCATTTCGATGATCATGCAGGACCCGAAATACTCGCTGAACCCGGTGGTCAAGGTTGGCGATCAGATTGCTGAGGCGTATCTGGCGCACCACAAGGCCAGCCGCAGCGAGGCCCGCGAGCGGGTGCTGGAAATGCTCGAAAAAGTGCATATCCGTGATCCGCAACGGGTCTACAACCTTTACCCGCATGAGGTCTCCGGTGGTATGGGCCAGCGCATCATGATCGCGATGATGGTCATCACCCGACCACAGGTGATCATTGCCGATGAGCCGACCTCGGCCCTTGATGTGTCGGTGCGTCAGCAAGTGCTCAACGTGCTGGAGGAACTGGTCGAGCAGCAGGAAATGGGTCTGATTTTCGTCAGCCACGACCTCAATCTTGTGCGCAATTACTGCGACCGCGTGTTGGTGATGTACGCCGGCAGGGTGGTCGAATCGCTGGCTGCCGGCGACCTGCAACATGCACAACATCCCTATACCCGCGGCCTGATGGCGGCGTTGCCGAGCATGGACAACCGACGTGAACGGTTGCCAGTGCTGCAACGCGATCCACTGTGGCTGACTTGCTGAGGAATCGACCATGTCCATGATCCAAGCACACGCGCTGAACCTGAGTTTCGGCGCCGGCCCGGCCCTCAATCAGGTGCTGCACGACGTCAATCTCAGTGTCGCCGACGGTGAATCCTTCGGTCTGGTGGGGGAGTCCGGTTCCGGCAAGACCACCGTATTGCGCTGCCTCGCCGGGCAGTACCGGCACTGGACGGGCGAGTTGAGCATTGCCGGCGCGCCGCTGCAGCACAAGATTCCCAAGGAACATTTCCGTCAGGTGCAGATGGTGTTCCAGGACCCTTACGGCTCGCTGCATCCGCGCCACACCGTCGACACGGCCCTGCGTGAGCCGCTGATTATTCACGGCGTGCGCGACAAGGACGATCGAATCAACGAGATCCTGCTCAAGGTCGGTCTGAACGACAGTTACCGTTTTCGCTATCCGCACCAGTTGTCCGGTGGCCAGCGCCAGCGCGTGGCGATTGCCCGTGCGCTGATTCTCGAGCCGCGCGTGTTGCTGCTCGATGAGCCGACCTCGGCGCTGGATGTCTCGGTGCAGGCAGAGATTCTCAATCTGCTGGCGGATTTGCGCCGGCGCGAGAAACTCACCTACCTGATGGTCACTCACGATCTGGGCGTGGTCACGCATCTGTGTGATCGGGTGGCGGTGATGCAGCAGGGCAAGATCGTCGAGTTGCTCGACAGTCAGGCGCTCAGCCAGGATCTGGCAAGCCACGCCTACACGCGGATGCTGGTGCAGGCCAGTCGCGATTTCAGCCAGGAGTCGGTGCGCCAGCTCGCTGGTTGAACCGATCCATCAAGGAGCGCGCCATGCCGCATTGCCTTATCGATTGCCCGCAAACCCTGGCCCGACGTGTTGGCGAGCAAACCCTGCTCGCTATCGTGCATGACGCCCTCGATGCTTTCGGCCTGTTCAAGGCCGGCGACATCAAGGTGCGCCTCAATACGTTCGAGCACTACCGCTGCGGCGCGGGCGCGGACGATTTTGTCCACGTCGCCCTGTCGGTGTTGTCCGGGCGCAGTGCTGAACAGCGCCGGCGTCTGGCCTCGGCGACCGTGGCGGCGCTGGTCGCTTTGCTGCCGGACGTCGAGTCGCTGTCGATGGAGGTTGTGGAAATGCCCCGCGAGACGTTCGTCAACCGCAGCCAATACCTGCAAGAAGCCGGATTGTCGGCCTGAACAAGGAGTGCTCATGCCTTATCGAAATGTTGTTCCGACGCGGCGCAAACAGCCTTTGGCTTTGTCACTGGCGGCCGCGTTGACGCTGGTTTGCAGTGTGCCGTCGTGGGCGCTGGAGGCGCCGGCAAAATTGCAGGTGCCGACCCTGGCCTACGATGATCAGCAGATCATCCTGGTCTGGGAGAAGCCCGCCGATCACGCCGATATCAGCGACTACCGGGTCTACGCCAACGGTGTGTTGCTGGGCGGCAGCAACGCCAACAATGACCGCGTCTCGCCGGCCAAACCTTACATCGACCGCTTCTACGAACAGGATGTTGCCGGTTTTCACCATCGCATCGGCATTCACAGTTACACCGCGCAAGGCTTGAAACCGGATACGGCCTATCGGTTCACCGTGCGTTCGGTGGGCACCGATGGCACAGAGTCGGCCGACAGCCCGCCCGTTGTACAATGGACGAGCAAGGTCGCCGCCGTGTTCGATGTCAGGAAATATGGCGCCAAGGGTGACGGCAAAAGCCTTGATACTTTGGCGATCCAGAACGCCATCGACGCCTGCACCCCCGGCTGCAAAGTGTTGTTGCCCAGGGGCACCTACAAAAGCGGGGCGCTCTACCTGAAGAGCAACATCACCCTGGAAATCGCCGAGGGTGCAACGCTGTTGGGTTCCGAGCGTGCCGAAGACTATCCGCTGGCCGGCTACATCCAGTATCCGTATTCGAGCACCGTGCGCCCGGCGTCGCTGATCAACGCCTTGCCGCGTGATCCGCGTCAGCATCAGTCCTTCGAAAACATCCGCATCGTCGGCAAAGGCACGATCGACGGTAACGGCTGGAAGCGCCGCGCCGATGTCGTCGACGAACGCGGTCAGCCATTGCCGTTCTACCTGCCCAGCGACAACACCCGCTACCAGCAGGACGGCATTCTGGCCAAGGCACAAGTCGAGCAAGCGGTGGCGCGCGGCATGAACGTCAAGGACGCCTACGGGCAGATGCGCTCGTCGCTGATCACCCTGCGCAAGGTGAAAAACGTGTTCTACGGCGGTTTCACCGTGGTGAACCCGGCATTCCACGGGATCATGAACCTGGAAACCGAAAACGTGGTGCTGGCCAATACCACGCATAAAACTTACGACGCCAATAACGGCGACGGCATCGAATTCGCCAACAGCAAGGGCGCGCTGGTCTTCAACAACTTCTTTGATACCGGCGATGACTGCGTCAATTTTGCTGCGGGTACCGGGGCGGAGTCCGTGCAGCAAAAGCCGCAGGAAGATGCCTGGATCTTCAATAACTACTTCCGCAAGGGCCACGGCATGGTGGTTGCCGGCAGCCATACCGGCGCGTGGATTCAAAACATCCTCGCCGAAGACAACGTTTCCGATGGCACCGATGCCGGCCTGCGCATGAAGAGCACCAACTTCATGGGCGGCGGGGCGCGTAACGTGATCTTCCGCGACTCGGCGATCCGCAATACGCTCAAGCAGGCGTTCATTTTTACCCTCGACTACAACGATCCGAACGCCAAGCTGGATTACCAGCGCTCAACCATTCCCGGGCAGTTCCGCGAGATCCGCGTCGCCGACGTGAGCGTCGAAAATGCTCAAGGCAAGGCGATCGAGGTCAAGGGCGACAGTCAGCACAACGCCTGGCATCAGGGGTTGGTGTTCGAGCGCGTGCGCTTCAGTGGTCCGGCCAAGGCACAGATCGACGGGTTGAAGGATTCGCTGTTCGACCATGTGTCGTTCAGTGAGCGCGGCGCTGCCAACCCGTGGCAAATCACCGGGAGTGTCGGGCTGACGTTCACGGATGTGCAGCCACCACCTCCGTAGAACCCTGATCAAGGTTTCGGCGATTTACCGAGGTCTTCCGAGTCGCTTGAAGTGGCTGCATCTTTTGCCGTTTCATGCGACTCGGCGCCGGAGTTTGAACCCGACGCCTCTTCACCTTTCTTGTCGGCCTTGTCGGCGTTGGATTGCGCTTTGCCGGCCTGATTCACGCCGGGAAGCGCGGTCGGTGGTGCGGCAGACTCGTCAGCAGTCTTCGCGGCTGCGGAGGCGAAAAGCGGGCAGGCCGAGAGCAGGCCGGCCAATGTGATCGCTGCAATTTTTCTGTTCATGATGGGCGTCTTCCGGTGGAAGCGGATGGTGATTCATTGGAAGCGTCCTGCAGGCGAAGGTGCCCGTGATTGGACGGGCGGTCAGTCGCTGCCTTCTCATCACTTGAGGGCGACGATCTGGCTCCACTCAAGCCCGAACCGGCCGAGGTATTTCCTCAGTCGATCGGCATCGTTGGCTTGTGCCTTGGCCTGGCGCGATATTCCGAACAATCGGCGGCCGAGCACCTTGCCGATCAGTTGCTGTTGCCAATGGCGCTGGCCGGTGGCGGCTCGTTCACCACGCCGCGCATGACCGAGCATCTGCACAGCAATATCGCGGTGATCGAGGTGTTTTTGCCGGTTCGCATCGATTGTCGGGAGGAGGGCGCGGATCGATTGCGCGTTGAGGTCAGCGCCAATTGATAGTCCGCCTAGGGGCGGTGGGATTTCATCAGGAAATCCCACCGCCCTTTTTTACGTCCGCAAAAAACTCGCGAAAGGCGGCAAATTGCTGGCCCCCGGATTTTTGCTTCCCCGGCAAAATCGCCTTTTTTCAAAAGGTTAGGTTGGCTCTATGCGGACGATTGTCATCACCGTTGCAACGCTTTCCCTGGCTGTTTTTGCGGTGGGGGTGCAGGCGAAAGAACTGAGCAAAAGCCATCGCTTTGCCTGCACCTGGGGCTCGGACATTGCTGCCGGTGCCCAGCAATCGAAGTTGTCGGGCGTCTCGCTGTACGGCGCACGCAAACAATTGCAGGTGCGCCGCTTCCAGCAGCCGTGGATGCGCATGACCGCGATGGGGATTACCGAGCAAACCTACAACAGCACGTCGAAGCTCAAGCCGGCGGCGGTCAAGCAGACGTATTACGAACAATGCGTACGCCACGAATTGGCCCAGCGATAACGCAAAAAGCCCAATCTTTTCAGGTTGGGCTTTTTCATGCCTGAGGAAATGTCAGGATTACTTTTCGCTCTCGCAATTGACCATCCACGACACGCCGAAGCGATCGACCAGCATGCCGAAGCGCACCGCCCAGAAGGTCGCTTCCAGTGGCATATCGACGCGACCGTCCTTGGCCAGAGCGTTAAACACCTGCTCAGCTTCAGCAATGCTGTCGACGTTCAGCGAGATCGAGCAGCCGCTCATGCCTTGGGTCGGGCGGTCGGGTGTGGTGTCCGAGGCCATGATCATCTGGTCTCCGACCTTCAGACAGGTATGGATGATCAGAGAGTGATGCTCTTTGGGCACATGCTCGGCGGCGGGCGTCTCGCCGAACGTCATCATCGCCTCAAGCTTCCCTTGCAAGGCTTGCTCGTAAAAGGTGAACGCCTCGCGGCAGTCACCATTGAAGATCAGGTACGGGTCGATTCTCATGTCTCTGCTCCCGGCAGTCAGGCGCGGAGCATGGCGGGGGTTCGCCGGGTTCCGCGTAGGGCGGTTAAAACATAGCAGAGCGTTGGACGCCGGAAAGGCCTGAGTCTTCCAGATGTTTTTGTTCTGAAAAGCGCGTCGACGATAACGCGGTCGTCGTGTGAAATTCAGTCGTAGCGCTGGAGTACCATAACGCACCGCCATCACCTGCAGAGACCAACGCCCCATGCCTGATCTATCACGCTTCACGTCCTTGTTCGATCAGGCGCAGCGAGCCTTGCGGTTGGTTTGGGGGACATCGCGTGGCTTGTTTCTCGGGCTGGTGCTGGCAACGCTGGTGGCCGGGTTGCTGCCGGCACTGGCGGCGTGGTTGGGGCAGCGGATTGTCGATGCCGTGGTCGCGGCGATGCAGTTGCACGCGCAACACGGCAGTGCGCCGCTGTGGCCAGTGTTGCGTTATGTGTTGTTGGAGGCTGGGGTATTGGCGCTGTTGTCCGGCACACAACGGGCACTCTCGGTGCAGCAGTCGCTATTGCGGGTGCAACTGGGGCAGAAGGTCAATACGCTGATCCTGGAGAAAGCACAGACCCTGTCACTGGTGCAGTTCGAGAACTCCGAGTTCTACGACAAACTGGTGCGTGTCCGTCGCGAGGCTTCGACGCGGCCACTGGCGCTGGTCATGAAGTCGTTGGGCTTGATTCAGAACCTGATCATGCTGATCAGCTTTGGTGTGCTGCTGGTGCACTTTTCCCCTTGGGCGCTGGTGCTGCTGGTGGTGGGGGCGTTGCCGGTGTTCTTTGCCGAGGCGCACTTTTCCGGTGATGCCTTTCGGCTGTTCACCCGCCGCGCGCCGGAGAGTCGGCAGCAGAATTACATCGAAACCTTGCTGTCCCACGAGACCTATATCAAAGAGGTCAAGCTGTTTGGCTTTGCACCGCTGTTGCTGCAACGCTACCGCGACACGTTCGCCAAGTTATATGCCGAAGACCGCCGTTTGACGTTGCGGCGCGACGGTTGGGGCTTCGGCCTCGGTCTGCTCGGTACTGCGGCATTTTACGTGGCCTATGCCTGGGTGGTGATTGATGCGGTGCATGGCCAGATCAGCCTCGGCCAGATGACCATGTATCTGGTGTTGTTCAAGCAAGGCCAAAGCGCTGTCAGCAGCAGTCTGAGTGCGATCAGCGGCCTGTACGAAGATGGCCTCTACCTGACCAGCCTTTATGAATATCTGGCCGAACCGGTGCAAGCGGATACCGGCCACCTGACCGTTGGAGTGAGCCCGGGCGATGGTTTGCGCTTCGAAAACGTCGGCTTCCGTTACCCCGGTGCCAGTCGGCCAGCACTGGAAAACATTGACCTGCAACTGGTGCCAGGCAAGAGCGTGGCGCTGGTCGGCGAGAACGGTTCGGGCAAGACCACGCTGATCAAGTTACTGACGCGGCTCTACCGTCCCGATCAAGGGCGCATCCTGCTCGACGGCAGCGATTTGCAGGATTGGCAGGAAACCGCGTTACGTCGGCGGATTGGCGTGATTTTTCAGGACTACATCCGGTACCAGTTCAGCGTCGGCGAAAACATCGGTGTCGGTGACACTCAGGCATTCAACGACCCGCAACGGTGGAAGGAGGCCGCAGCCCAAGGCATGGCAGCACCCTTCATCGAAGGGCTCGACAAGGGTTATGCCACGCAGTTGGGACGCTGGTTTGCCGGTGGCCAGGAATTGTCTGGCGGGCAGTGGCAGAAGATTGCCTTGTCCCGCGCTTACATGCGCCGTGATGCCGACATTCTGATCCTCGATGAGCCGACTTCCGCCCTTGATCCGGCGGCCGAAGCGGCAGTGTTCGAGCATTTCAGCCAGCACAGCGAAGGTCGCATGACATTGCTTATTTCCCACCGTTTTTCCAGCGTGCGCAATGCCGACCACATCATCGTGCTGCAACAAGGCCGGATTCTCGAACAGGGCGGCCACGATCAACTGATCACCGCGGCCGGGCACTACGCGCAATTGTTCGATTTACAGGCTCGCGGCTATCGCTAGGTGTCCCGCCCGCTGCGCACGGTTGCCGGCCCGGCCATCCGCGGGGCGGGCTTGCTTTGCATCAGGCTGTCGAGCGCCTTGCGGTAATTCTGCCCGCCGAGCGCCATGCTGTTGTTGTGCGTCGCGCCCGGCACCAACAACAGTCGCTTGGGTTGTTGCGCGGCGTTGAACAATTGCTCACTGAAACGTGGCGGCACGAAAGCGTCGGCCAGACCGTGCACCACCAGCAGTGGCATGTGAATGTCGGCAATCTTGTCGATCGAATCGAATTTCTGCGACAGCAGCCAGCGCACCGGCAGTGACGTGTTGGCCACGGACGCGGCGACATCCGCCAGCGTGGTGAAGGTGGACTCGATCACCAGGCCGCGCACTGGCAGCGCGGAATGATCGCGGGTGGCGGTTTGCCCGAGTTCTGCGGCCAGATCGATGGCCACAGCGCCACCGAGGGAGTGCCCATAGATCAGACGTTTGGCGGGATCCGGTTGCAGCAGCTTAAAGCGCTCCCACGCCACCCGCGCGTCCTCGTAAACACTGCTTTCCGACGGCAGATCACCGTGACTCTTGCCGAAACCTCGGTAGTCGATGGCCAGCACTGAATAACCCGCTGCGCGCAGTTGTTCGATGCGGAACAACTGCCCGGTGAGGTTCCAGCGCACGCCATGCAGATAGAGAATGGCCGGCGCATTGGCTTTTTCCGCCGGCCACCACCAGGCATGTATGTTTTCCCCGGCCTTGAAGCTCTTCGGTTGCAGGTCGAGTTCCTGCACGCTGCCGGGCAAGCCGCGATACCAGCCGGCGGTGCCCGGTTCGATGCGAAACAGCAACTTGCGCTCGGTGTGTTCCAGCACGGCACAACTGGTCGGCACGCCGATAATCAGCGCGGCCATGCAGGCGAACGCCAAACGGCGGCGGCGCAGACGCGTCATGAAGGACAGGAACATTAAACGTTTCACCAAAGCGCAGACAAAGAAGGCTTTTTACCAGATGCCTCGGTCTGCGCGTGAGTTTTTCGACCACCGCCCCGGCGCAACGATTACCAAATGCTGCAAAGACTCACACGACCTGCAGAACGATCTTGCCGATATGGTCGCCAGCCTCCATGTGCGCGTGAGCCTGAGCGGCGTCGGCGAGTGGGTAGACCTTGTCGATCATCGGCAGGCAGCGCCCGGCAGCCAGCGCCGGCCACACGTGCTCGCGCAATTGAGCGGCGATCGCGGCTTTTTCTGCTGCGCTGCGGGCGCGCAAGAGGGAGCCGGTGATGACCGCGCGTTTGGCCATCATTGCCAGCAGATCAAAGTCATTGGCCCGCGCGCCGCCAAGGAAACCGAGTATGACCAGACGGCCATCCATCGCCAGTGCGCTGACGTTATCGTTGAGATACGAGCCGCCCATGATGTCGAGGATCACATTGACGCCCTGGCCTGCGGTTTTATCGGCGATGACTTGGGCAAACTCTTCCTCTCGATAGTTGATCGGCAAGCCGCCAAGCTTGCTGATCGCTGCGCATTTGTCCGGGCTGCCGGCGGTGGCGAACGCTTCTATACCAAATTCGCGGCACAGCATCAGTGCGGTTGTGCCGATGCCGCTGGTGCCACCGTGAATCAGCGCGCGTTGACCACGGCTGGCGCCACCGAGGCCGAACAGGTTGGCCCACACGGTGAAAAACGTTTCCGGGATCGCGGCCGCCTGGACCCAGTCCACGCCATCAGGAATCGGCAGGGTCTGGCCGGCCGGGACTGCGCAGTATTCGGCATAACCGCCGCCGTTGGTCAGCGCGCAGACTTTGTCGCCCACGGCGAACTGGCTGACACCCGCCCCGAGTGCCACGACTTCACCGGCGACCTCCAGCCCGGGAATCGGGTTCATGCCCGGTTTCATCGGGTATTTGCCGGCACGCTGCAAGGCGTCCGGCCGGTTGATTCCGGCGGCGTGTACGCGGATCAATACCTCGCCTTCTGCGACGGCTGGAAGCGGCACGCGTTGGGGTTGCAAGACGTCGGGGCCACCGGGTTCGCTGATTTCGATTCGGGTCATTTCGTTGGGCAGGGACATATCGATTCCTGTTGGCATAAGTTCTGTAGATGGGAGCGTACTGCGCGCGCAATGATTCCCTTCAATTTGCACAGCAGCGCTGCTCAATACGGGCAGGCAGCCATTTCATGGCTTGCTCCAGCAGCAGCGCCACGACGATCGCGCCAGCGGCAATGATGAACAACAATGCGTGATGACCGCCGCTGGCATTGAACAGCGCCGAATAGGCAAAACCGGCCAGCGCCTGAAACGTAGCGAATGACACCGTCGCACGGCTCCAGGCGATTTGCTGGCGATGGTGCTCCGGCACCAATTCATGCACCCGAGCCAGCGCCAGCGGCACAATGCCCGGCGGAAATGAACCGAGAATCACCGCCAGCAACGCCAACGCCAGAAAAGACTGAGTCAGCGCCAGCAGCCCAAGGGCAATCGCTTGCACCACCAGCACCAGACGAATGCCGGATCGCGCGCCAAGCTGATCGGCGAGAAAGCCATAACTCACCGGACCGACAATCGCGCCCAAGCCATACATCACCCACACTAACGCGCCGACATGCGCTCCGGCACCGAGTCCACGCGCCACGTAATCCACCAGAAATACCATCGCCGGTACCAGGCCGGCAGCCATAAAGGCGTATTGGGCGAACAGCAAGTACACCCCGCGCGGTGTCGGTTCTGCGGACACCGTTTCTTGTGCAACGACCGGGTGCAGGAAATCAGACGGCCAGGCAAACCAGCTCAGCGCCGTCAGCAACAAGGCCAAAGCCCCCAGGCCCAGCCATGTCGCTTGCAAGCCGAGGCTCAACAGCGGCGGCACCAGTGTCCCGGAACCGGCAATGCCAAGACCGATACCGAGAAATATCGCGCCACTGGCCAGCCCTTTACGCGCCGCCGGAACATGCGGCAGTACCGTTGCGGCGACCAGCACCATGATCGCGCCGCCGGCGATCCCGGACAGCAGCCGCCAGCCGAAGAACCAGCTCACCGACAAGGGAAACGCACAGGCAAAAAATGCGGCGGTGACGATCAGCATCATCAACCGCAAGGCATTTTTGTTGCCGAGCTGGCGCGCTACCGGGCGGCCGAGCAGGGCGCCGATCAGGTAGCCCACCAAATTGGCCGCACCGAGGTAGACCACATCATTGGCGCTGAACCACTGCGCTTCAATCAGCGAAGGAATCAACGGCGTGTAAGCGAAACGCGCCAGTCCGATGCTGACCAGGCTGGCGCAGAGGCCGGCGAAGATCGGCAGCCAGATACCGGTGGAGGTTGAAGTGCGCATGAAAGCGATCTCGAGGAAGGTTTATGGCGTTCAGCATATCGGCTATCGTTGCTGCGTTAATGCAGCGAATTGGCGGCACGATGATGCGAATTTGCATCGCTGGGAGACAGCATGAATTGGGATGATGCACGGGTATTTCTGGCCGTTTGCCGCGAGTCGACGCTGCGCGGCGCAGCACGGGTTTTGGGGGTGGATCAGGCGACCGTCGGGCGGCGCATCACGGCACTGGAAAAGTCCCTGAGCGCGACGTTGTTCCTGCGTACCTCTGACGGGTACGCGTTGACGGCGGTCGGCGAAGCAGCGCTTAAAAGCGTTGAGAAAATGGAGCATTCGGCGTTGGAGCTGGAGCGGCAGATTCAAGGCCTGGACGATCGCCTGACCGGCACGGTACGCGTCAGTACCACCGATTCGCTGGCCATCGATTTCCTGATTCCGGCGATTGCCCGCTTGCACGAGCAGCACCCGGACGTGCGCGTGCAACTGGACGCGTCCACACAGATTCTCAGCCTGGCCAAGCGTGAGGCGGATATCGCCGTGCGCAACACCCGGCCGGACAACCCTGACCTGATCGCCCGGCGCATTGCCCGATGGTCGGTGGGGCTGTTTGCTTCCCAAGCGTATATAGACGCCAATGGAGTGCCGCAGCCGGGCACGGCATTTGAAGGGCATGATCTGGTGGTTTATCAACCGTATCTGCAAGGCAAAAAAGATCTGACGTTGGTATCGGAGCCAATGAGTCGCGGCCGCATCGTCGCCAGCCTCAGTTCCAGTTTGCTCGTCCGTCGTTCGATTGCAGCAGGGTTGGGTGTAGGAGAAATCCCTGTGTATATGGGGGCGCGCGATGGCCTGATCAGGCTTTGGCCGGAGCGCACCACGCCATTGCCCTATGAGGTATGGCTGGTAACCCACGCGGACCTGCGCCACACCGCGCGGGTGAGGGCGGTGATTGAGCAGATTGTCGACGTGTTCGCGTCGGAGAATGAGTAGGTAGATGCTGTTTTGGCAGGGCTACAACCTCTGACGAAACGGCCTACACCAGAGGCAGAATCTCCCGGCTTGTGAGCCTGTTGAATGGGGCCTATTGTTTCGGCATGTCGGTGAGGGGCGCAGGGCTCGCACTGATGTTGATACCAGGGAAGGTATTGGTAAACTCAGGAAGGTGCCGAATTGAGAACCACGGAATTCAGTCAAAATCCAATCAGTGACCTATCGAGTAAAGGTCGGAATACTCAAACCATGAACGCTATAAGTCGTGAAGAGTTCAATGCCAGGATCGAAACCATCGAGACCAGGATGGACGCTCGGGTCGAGGGTGTGTCGGCGAGAATCGATGCTTACCTGTTGACTCAGGCTGAGCGAGACAAGGCTCAAATGGAGAGGGACAAACGATACGATTTGATGTGGGACGGCGTACAACAAATCGCCGAAGACTCAAAAGAAGCCATCAAACAAGCCTCGACAGTGAAGGCGCATTACTGGGCGACGACAGCCGTCCATTTCCTCGGAATGATCACCGTCGTCGTGGGGGCGCACTTTGCCAATCAGGCAGCGGTGTTAACCACCTTGCAGACGGCACTCGCTGCGATCCAGATAGGCAAAGATATAAGTGCACCAAAGCCAGCTTCGTCGCAAGTACCCGAATGAGCACAATAGAAAACGGCCTTCAAAGAAGGCCGTTTTTCGTGAGCATTGAAATACCAGGTCATGGCATCTCTGGCAATTCCTGCGGCCGCAGGTCGAACACCAGCACTTCGGCATCGACACCGTTGCTCAAGGTCAGCAACTGTTCCTCGCGAACCCGCACGCCGTCACCTTCGCGCAATGCCTGGCCATTGAGTTCAACGCTGCCCCGTGCGACATGCACATAGGCATAGCGGTTGGCCGCCAGTTCCAGCGTGGCGCTTTCCTTGCCGTCGAACAGCCCGGCGAAGACCCGTGCATCCTGACGCACCTTGAGCGAACCGTGCTTGCCGTCCGGCGAAATGATCAACTGCAGGCGACCGCGTTTTTTCTCGGCGCTGAAATGCTCTTGTTGATAGCGCGGTTTGGCACCGGCAACCTCCGGCACAATCCAGATCTGCAGGAAGTGCACCGGTTTGCTCGCCGAGTGGTTGAATTCGCTGTGCGCCACTCCGCTGCCGGCGCTCATCAATTGCACGTCACCCGGGCGGATAACCGAACCGGTGCCCAGTGTGTCCTTGTGCTCCAGCGCACCTTCCAGCACGTAGGAAAAAATCTCCATGTCGCGATGCGGGTGCTGGCCGAAACCTTTACCGGCGGCAACGCGGTCATCGTTGATCACCAGAAGGTCGGAAAAACCCTGTTCGCGAGGGTCGCGATAGCTGGCGAAGGAAAAGGTGTGAAAGGACTTCAACCAGCCATGATTGGCGAGGCCACGATCGGAGGCTTTGCGAAGGGTCAGCATGATGAAATCTCCTTGCAGGACGTGAATTCGTCCGAGTGAGGAGAAGGTTACTGTTTACTGGATTGCGCAATAAGTAGATGAAAATTGAAAGACTGTCCCTTTCAGGTTGACAGTTTTGCGATAGCCGTCACACAAAACTTTTGCGCTCAAACGGCTACAGTTGGCCATAATGTCTGGCCTGTCTCATGTTTCTTTGATTGAAGTGATGTCTGCCCATGAAAACCGTGGCAATGGTGCTGTTCCCCGACTTTCTCCTGCTCGACATGGCTGGGCCATTGGAGGTTTTTTCGGTTGCCAATCGCTACCTGAAACCCGATGCGCACTATCAATTGATCACGCTTGGCATCGAGCGTGGCCCACTTCGGGCGTCCAATGGTGTGTTGGTGCATGCCGACCAAACTATCGACGACAACACCGAACATTATGATCTGCTGTTGGTACCGGGCGGCCCGGGTGCCTACAACCAACAATTTCCGTCGTTGTTCGCTTGGCTCAAAGGTGCTGTTCAGCGCGTCGACTATTACGGTTCGATCTGCACTGGCGCGTTTGTATTGGGTCATGCCGGTTTGCTTGACGGTTACCGTGTAACCACGCACTGGAACTACACCGAACGCCTGATCAAGGGGTTCCCGAAAGCCCATGTCGCGACCGATCAGATCTTTGTCGAAGATCGCAATCTGATTACCTCGGGTGGCGTCACTGCCGGCATCGATATGGCGCTGGCCGTGGTCGCCCGTGATCACGGCAAGAAACTCGCCCAGGATGTAGCCAAAGTCCTGCTGGTGGTGATGAAACGGCAGGGCGGGCAGGCGCAGTTCAGTCCACTGATGGCTGCCGTGGCACCACAGGACACGCCGATCACTCGCGCACAGAGTTACGTGCTGGAACACCTCGACGAAGCGTTCACTGTCGAGCGCATGGCCGCTATTGCCAATATGAGCGCGCGGCATTTCGCGCGGGTGTTCACCCGTGAGATCAATATGACACCGATGGAATTTCTGCAGAATGCGCGCATTGATTGCGCGCGGAATCTGCTGGAAACCAGTGATCTGCCGCTTAAAACCGTGGCTTATAAAAGTGGTTTCGGCAGTGTGCGGCACATGCGTTCGCTGTTCGCTGAAAAGCTCGGCCTGACCCCCGTGCAATACCGCGAACAGTTCAGTTAGAGCGCTTGTGTCCGTCTGGCGCACCCGGATGTCCGTGCGGCGCCCCGTGTAGCGGTTGTCGCGTCAGCTGAGGCTGCCAAGATAGTTGGCATGGATAGCCTCAACGATTTGAACATGGCATCGGTGCTGTATTTCGGCCCCTACGCCTTCCACTTGCGCCAACGGCTGATACTCGATGGAGATCGGCCATTGCGCATGGGCGGTCGTGCGCTGGACATTCTGCAAGTGCTGGTCGAGCGTGCAGGTCGAGTGGTGCGAAAGGAGCAACTAATCGCCCTGGTGTGGCCGACGTCGGTGGTCGAAGAGATCAACCTGCGGGTGCACATCGCGGCGCTCCGTCGGGCCTTGGGGGATGGCGAAAACGGTCAGCGTTACATCGTTAACGTGCCGCAATGCGGTTACAGCTTTGTTGCGCCGGTCCGTTGTGACAGTGCCGCGCAAGTACTCTTCGAGGGCCTGCAAACGCCCAGGCATAATTTGTCTGCGCGACTGACCCCAGTCGCCGGGCGTGACTCGCTGGTCGGCGGGCTGGTTCGACAAATGCCGCTGTGTCGACTGATGACCGTCACGGGCGCGGCTGGTGTGGGTAAATCCACTGTGGCGCTGCGGGTGGCGGAATTGCTTCTGCAGTACTACAGCGATGGCGTGTGGCAGGTCGATCTGAGCTTGATCGATGACGCTACACCGCTGCTCGATCATGTGCTGCGCACCTTGGAAAGCGACTTGACCGGACTGTCGACTCGCCATGCATTGCTGATACTGGATAACGCTGACCATCGGCGCGATGCCTGTAGAGCAGCGGTAGAAACGTTGCTTGACGCGGCGCCTCGACTGTCGATTCTCGCTACCAGCCGCGAAGCCTTGCAGGTCAGTCTGGAAACCGTTCAGTGCGTACCACCGCTAGCGATCCCGAAACGCTCGGCAGGCGATTGCATCACTGAAGCCATGGGGCATTCGTCGGTGCAGTTGTTCGTCAGCCGTGCCCGGGCTCGACAGCATGATTTCCGCTTGCGCGAGCAGGATGTCAAAGCCGTGCTTGAGATCTGTCGCCAGCTCGACGGTTTACCCTTGGCGATCGAACTGGCCGCGGCGCAGATCGATGCATTGGCGTTGGTGGGCTTGCAGGCGCAAATGGCCAATGGTCTGCAAGTGCTCAGCCACGGTCGGCGCACCGCTGTGCTACGCCACCAATCGATGCAGGCAGCCCTCGACTGGAGCTATCAACGCTTGAGCGAGCAAGAGCAACGCGCGCTGCAGCGTTTATCGGTGTTCAAAATGGCGTTTACCCTGGAGGCGGCGCTGGCGGTGATCAGTTGTCCGCAACTGGCGTCATCGCCGCTTGCCGCGCTCATTGACGGCCTGGCGCGCAAGTCATTGCTGGTGGTGGAGCGGGGTGGCAGTGCAGGCCGGTACCGAATGCTCAATACCACCCGCTGTTATGCCCGCGAACAGCTTGAGCGCAGCGGGGAAGGGATTGAGCTTGAACGCCGACATGCGCGTTACATCAATCGAATTCGCCAGGCCTCATGCGTGCACGTGCTCGCTTAATTCGTCGATCAGCAAGCGCACCTTGCGCAAGTCCGGGGTCGCATAGCCCTCGGTGAAGCGTTGGTAGATCGGCGTGAGCAAATCCAGCGCCTCGCGGCAGCGCGATTGGCGTTGCCAGAGTTGCGCGAGTGACGTGGCACTGCGCAGTTCCCAGGCGAGCGCGCCTTGAGTGCGGGCGACGGCCAGGGATTGTTGCAGGAGTGCTTCGGCTTCCTGAATGGCCCCTTCGCGAGCAGGCTCGCTCCCACAGAGATTTTGGGTGTACTCAGACCCCATGTGGGAGCGAGCCTGCTCGCGAAGAGGCCCGTCCAGACAACCCAGATCGTCATTCAATAACGCATCAGCCCGAGCCCGCAGGATCTCCGCCGTGCTCCACCCGGCATCACCACTCAGCGCTCGCTCAAACAGAGCGTCATCCACAAAACGATCATCCAGCGTCACCATGATTTCCCGAATCAACCCACTGCTGTCCTGCGGCACGGGTGCGAGGGTTTGAGCATCAATCACCTGCGCGTAGTGCCGCGCCCACGTATTGAACAGCAGCACCGAATGCTTCTGCGATTGCTCCAGCAACAGTTGCAACAGCGCCCGGGCGTTCTGCTCATCGCCGTTGTAATGAGCGATCAGGCAACTGGCCAGCGCCAGGGTGTAGCAAATCGAAGTGCCATGGTCGATCTGCACGGCAATATCCAGGGCCAGCCGTGCCGTATGCCACGCTTGCTCCGGCAAACCCTGCAGCCATAGCACCCGCGCCAACACCGTCAGCGACGCGACACTTTGGTCGTACTGCACGCCAAAACCGTGAGTGAAGCGGTTGACATGGCCGCTGTGCGCCATGCGCTGCAGCACCTGTTCGGCATGAATGCGTGCCTGCGGTTGGTCGCCGGCATAGTGCAGGGCCAATACGCGCAAGCGGTGGGTACTCAGTGACAACAGCGGGTCGCCGTGCAGACCGAGGCGGTCGAACTGTTCGCTCTGGGCCAGCGCCATGCGATAGTGCCCGCAACTGAGGTTGACCGCCATGTGCCCGGACACCGCGCGCAACTGCCCGGCGACATCATCGTGTTCATGCGCCAACTGACGCGCTTCGGCGAACGCTTCGATGGTTTCCGGGGTGCCGCCCCACGTGTGATAGCAGGCACTGCCGAGGGCCAGTTTCAGGGAGATTTTCAGGCGCGGGCAGGGTTCGCCCAGTTCGTCAAACAGGCTCAGCGCCCGCCGTACATAGCTGCCGTATTCCTTGAGCAGCGACAACTCTTGCCACAAAGGCGCCGACGCCGCTGCCAGGCGAATTCCCAAGCCGCCCGGGCCGACACCGTTGAGGCTCCAGTCCAGCGCGGCGCGCAAATCTTCCAAGCCTCGGGCGTAGCGCTCGATCCACAACGCCGTTGGCGTGTTGTCCCAATCGTTTTGCGCCTGCTGCATCAACGCCAGACAGCGTTCAGCATGCCGTTCACGGGTTTCTTCGCATTCAGCGGCGTGATCGAGTTTTTCCAGGGCATAACGGCGGGTCGTGTCGAGCAGGCGATAGAACACCTCTTCATCACCGACCTCGACGCTGAGCAGGGATTTGGCCACCAGTTGGCTGATCGACACAAACACCATGCTGGGGTCGATTTGTTGGCCAACGATCACCGCCGCCGCTGACTCCAGGGTAAACCCTCCGCGAAACACGCCGAGACGGCGCAGACAGGTTTGCTCGCAACGGTCGAGCAGATTGAAACTCCAGTCCAGCGTGGCGCGCAGGGTGAGATGGCGCTCAAGACTGTTTTGATTACCCGCTGCCAGCGGTGGCAAACGGCCCTGCAGTTGGCTCAGCAAACCGTCCAGGCCCAGTTCGGCGACCTGCGCAGCCGCCAGCTCCAGCGCCAGGGGAATGCCGTCGAGGCGGTGGCAGATCTCGATCACTTGCGGCAACTGCGCGTCGCTCAGTTCAAAGCTTTCCTGCGCGGCCGTGACCCGTTCGATGAACAGCTGCAGCGCCGAGAAGCTCAGCGCTTGCTCGCGATTCAATATCGCTGGCATCGACGGGTATTCGAGGGAATCCAGACGCTGCACAAATTCGCCTTCGGCCCGCAGGCTCTCGCGGCTGGTGGCGAGGATATGCACCTGCGGTGCGCCGCGCAGAATGCTTTCGCTGAGCGCCGCGACGGCATCGATCAGGTGTTCGCAGTTGTCGAGCAGTAACAGCATTTGTCGCTGTTGCAGACCATTGACCAGCGCCGCCAGTGGATCGCCTTCGATTAACGCCAGATCGAGCAGGGTGGCCAGGTGCGAGCAAATCAGCCGAGGATCCTTGAGCGGTGCCAGGTCCAGCAGCCGAATACCGTCGCGGTAATGGCCGATCAACTGTTCAGCCACGCGCAAGGCCACCGTGGTTTTACCGATGCCGCCGGGGCCGACCAAGGTGATGCAGCGTTGGCGCGGCAGCTGCGTCATCAAGCTGTCGACCAGCGGCTGGCGGCCGATCATGCGCGTGCGCCGCAAGGGCAAATTGTGCCGACCGCCAGCATCGCCCACAGGACGCTCCTCCATGGATTCCAGTAAAACCGGTGCGACAAAACTGTAACCGCGTTGCGCCACGGTGATGATGTAACGCTGCCCGGCCTGACCATCACCGAGAGCCTTGCGTAACGCCGCCATGTGTACACGCAAGTTGATGTCTTCGACAACGCTGTCCGGCCAGACTCCGGCCATCAATTGCTGTTTGCTCACTACTTCGCCGGCGTGGGCCAGCAGAATCAGGAGGATGTCCATCGCCCGTCGACCGAGTCGCAACGGCTGTTCGCCTTCGAGCACCCGCCGTTGTCCGGGATGAATCCGATAGGGGCCAAAACCGAGGGCCTGATTCGGCGAAAGACTCAACAGCTCACTCCTGCGGTGCTGCGGCGGACAGAGCGGAGTAGTGCCAGGCGTTAGCGCAGGCCTTCTAATCCGGGGTGTTCCGGCATAATCCTCAGGTTTGAGCGTCAGTGCAACGGGTGTCGCGATCAAAACACGGCGGGTTGTGAACGGTGGACTTTGGGTTCGCGCATGACCTGGCAGCGCCAGGCAAACGGATTGATGCCTTCGCTACGAGTGAACATATGGCAGAAATGCGCCTGATCGCAGAACCCGCATTCCAGGCTGATTTGCGTCAGGCTCAGTTCCGTGTGCCGGATCAACAGCTTGGCTCGGGCCAGGCGCTGGGTGCGAATCCAGTCCTGCGGCGATAATCCGGTGCTGCATTTGAAGGCGCGGGAAAAATGGCTGCGTGACAGTGAACAGGCGCGGGCCAGTTCGGTGACCTCGAGGCTTTCGCCGAGGCGTTCGAGGATCAGCTGTTTGACCTGTCGTTCACGTTGCGGACTGAGTCCGCCGACCCCGGTCTTGCGTGGTTCGTTGGCAGGGGCGAGGGCGACGCTGTGCTGTAAGTGAGCCATGGCCAAAGTCCGTGTCGATGGGGAATGCACGGTCGGCGCATCCCCTCAGGTCAAAAAAACAACGCTGCGCAGAGGGTTTCATTGTTGGCCGAGGGCGGGAGGCTGACGAGTTAATCGTTGTTAATTCCAGCGCATTGACCTGAACTCAGCACATCCCTGCAAGTCTGCGCCCCGCTGTTTGCGGCACGATGACTGCAAGCGTGGCGAACCGATGGGGCGTCGCAATCGGCAGGTCCAGGGGGAATCAAATGAAAGGCATCTTTAAAGCAGCGACGGCGCTGACGTGCGCGCTGGTGATTTCCGGTGCCATGGCGCAGGCACCACAGCAGGCCACTCAGGCGCCGGGCTATTTCCGCCTGGCCTTGGGGGATTACGAGATCACCGCGTTGTTCGATGGTTACAACGACCTGTCACCGAAGCTGTTGCAGGGCATGAGTCAGGGCCAGATTCGTGCGCTGCTGGCACGCCGTTCGATTGAAACCCCGGGTGTCCAGACGGCGTTCAATGCGTTTCTGGTCAATACCGGCAAGCAACTGATTTTGGTCGACAGCGGCGCCGGGCAATGCATTGGCGCCACCGCCGGACAGCTTCTGGCGAATATGCGGGCCGCGGGTTACCAGCCAGAGCAGGTCGATACGGTCTTGCTGACGCATCTGCACCTCGATCATGTCTGTGGTCTGGTCGATGCACAGAAACAAGCGTTGTTCACGAATGCCACGGTGTACGCCGCCAAGGCGGAAGCGGATTACTGGCTCGATCCGGCCGCGCTGGCCAAAGCGCCGGCCGGCGCCAAAGAGTTTTTCAAGATCGCCCAGGACTCCACGGCGGCCTACGTCGCCGCCGGGCGCTTCAAGACGTTCGCCGCTGGCCAGTCGCCGTTGCCGGGATTAGTCGAAGCGACACTCGAAGCCGGCCATACGCCGGGCAGCACCACCTACCGTTTCACCTCGCAGAACCAGAGCATCGTTTTCATGGGGGATCTGGTCCATAACCTGGCTGTGCAGTTTGAGCATCCGGAAGTGTCAATCGGCTTTGATGTCAACAGTGCGCAAGCGATCAACGCGCGTCAGGCAGTCTTCAGTGCGGCGGTGGCCAGCAAGACGTGGGTGACGGCGGCGCACCTGCCGTTCCCGGGCATCGGTCACATCACCGCGCAAGGCGAACACTTTCAGTGGGTGCCCGTGGAATACGGTCCGTACAAGCGCGCGGCCAAGGTGCCGTTAATCGAGTAAAGTGCGCAGCGCCCACCCGCAAAAACAGCTGACACCGAAAAGGAAAACATGCCCATGAACCGTAACGATCTGCGTCGCGTCGACATGAACCTGCTGGTGATTTTCGAAGCGCTGATGTTCGAAAAGAACCTGACCCGCGTCGCCGAAAAACTGTTCATGGGGCAACCGGCCGTCAGCGCGGCGTTGGGGCGTTTGCGCGATCTGTTCGACGATCCGCTACTGCTGCGCAACGGTCGCAGCATGGAGCCGACCGCGCGGGCGTTGGCGATTCTCAAAGAGCTGCAACCGGCGATGGACGTCATTTCTGGCGCGGTCAGCCGGGCCAAGGAGTTCGAACCGGCAAGCAGTTGCGATGTTTTTCGCATCGGTTTGTCAGACGACGCCGAGTTTGGTCTGTTCCCGCCGCTTTTACGCCAGCTTCAGCAGGAAGCACCGGGGATTGTCGTGGTCGTGCGCCGCGCCAATTACTTGTTGATGCCGGCACTGTTGGCCTCCGGGGAAATCTCCGTCGGCGTCAGTTACACCACTGAATTGCCGGCCAACGCCAAGCGCAAAAAACTGCGCGACATTCCCTGCAAGGTCCTGCGCGGCGATGACCGCCCGGGGCCGCTGACCCTCGACGAATACTGCGAACGCCCGCACGCGATGGTGTCGTTCTCTGGCGACCTGAGCGGCAATATCGACATGGACCTGGCCAAGGTCGGCCGTTGCCGTCGCGTGGTGCTGGGCGTGCCACAGTTCAGCGGTTTGCGCGCCTTGCTCGCCGGCACCGAGATGATCGCCACCGTGCCAGATTACGCCGCCTGCGCGTTGGTGGAAGGTTGTGCGCTGCGCGCCGAAGATCCACCGTTTCCGATCGATGCGGCGCAATTGTCGATGGCGTGGAGCGGGGTGCATGACAACGATCCGGCGGAGAAATGGCTCAGGTCGCGGATCAGCCAGTTCATGGCGGCACCGCTGGATATACCGCCACGTTAACCCCGCCGCTCGTCGGAAATTGCTCTGTACCTGTCAGATCTGACAGGTGACGATTTTCTGTTTCTGGCTGTTAATCACTCCGTCGCCCGATCCCTCGGCAGGAGTGTTTTGTCATGCTTTTAAAACTCAAAAAACAGATCGCAACTCTGGCACTTGCTGAGCCGGATATTACCGGTCGTACGCTTCCCATTCTTCCCTCGGGGGAGTGGGGGATCAATCGCGCTGCGGCGCAAGGGATCTATCCGGACGATGGATTGCAGGTCTACCTCAGCCCATGGACGACGAAGAATAAAGGCGACCTGGTGGTGCTCAGGAAAAACTCCGTCGAGGTGGATCGGTACACCATTCGTGATCAATCAGAATCTGATCAGCGTGCGACCCTGTTCGTTGCTCCGCGGCATCTTGCTTCGGGCTCCCATGAAATCGACTATTGGGTAAAACGATTAGGCCTGGATCCCGCCGAGACGTACACGCCGCCATTGAAAATTTTCGTCAAGCTGGAAATTCCCGGCGGACAGGATACGGAGGAGGGGCCGGGGCATTCCAATCTGTTCATGTTCATCCCGCCGGAATTTGTCTCTGGTGGGGTGCACAGCGACAACATTCCGGTGGATCCGGATGATCCGGATAATCCGGAGGCGCCGAAAGCGGGTGTGCCTATCGTCATTAGACACGCATCCGGTAGCGGCAAACCTTACCCCGATATTGCCGTGGGCGATCAAGTTCAGCTCAGTTGGGGGGGCATTCTGATCTGGTCCGACCCGGTGACGGCAGA
The DNA here is from genome assembly GCF_054070155.1 of Pseudomonas sp. SDT291_1_S447. Taxonomy (NCBI): domain Bacteria; kingdom Pseudomonadati; phylum Pseudomonadota; class Gammaproteobacteria; order Pseudomonadales; family Pseudomonadaceae; genus Pseudomonas; species Pseudomonas sp. SDT291_1_S447. The sequence goes on along the minus strand of NZ_JBSVXS010000017.1, from coordinate 51,408 downwards.
GCAAATCAATGACCCGTTGAAGAATCCCATCACGATTTACGTCAAGCGGGCGATTATAGAAAAAGCAGGTGATACCGATGCGGTGGGCCTGGCCGTGAGCTTTCGCGTGCGCGATATCGTCCACAACTATTCGGAGGACTGGTGTAGAGAAACCCGGATCAGGGTTTCGCTCAACACCAATCGGCTGGTTGCCCCTATTGTCAAGGATGCGCTCAACAATGTTCTCGACCTTGACCGGTTGGGTGATAAAAACGTCGTCGTTCAGGTCTGGGCAACCTCGAGCGAATTCAAACATCAGGACTGGATTGAAGTAAAAGTCAGCGGTACCACCGCCGATGGCGAAGCCGTCACATTCACTGCGCCGAAGCAGGAGGTCGACAATCTCCCCCACACCTATGAGTTCGAGTTTGAGAATGCGGATCTGCGCAGGCTTGTCGCAACCCAGGTGATTTTTTCTTATGAGGTCGAGCGCGAGGGAATTGCCGATCCGCTGCAATCCAAAGGTCAGTTCGTGCAAGTCAACGGTGAGGCCACGCGCCTGGATGCCCCTGTTGCTGAAGATGAAAACCAGGGCGCCATTGATCCTGACCTGGCACGTACCCGGATTCTGATTCGCTCTGATTCGGTGTTCAACTATGGCGATGCGTTTGAACTGGTGTGGTTCGGTAAACGTCCGGATGGCAGTGCCTATATCCCGGAATTCGAAAGGTATACACCTAGTCGGGAGGAAATCGCCGACCCGGTCGGTTTTTTCCTCACTGTCGAAGGTTTGCACTTGAAGACCATTGAGGGCGGAACACTGGTGCTGTCATATGTCCATTTGAGTGTGGATGGGAGCGACGACATTGTCAGGCGTGTGTCGCGTCCCGCGGCATCGCTGAGCGTGGGCGAGCCAAAATTCGAGTTGGTTAAACCGATCGTGCTCGGAGAAAGCAATGGCTCACTGGAGCCTGATGAATTACCCAACGGCGTTGGTCGGCTGACCGTTCCCAAACCCATCGTCACGCCGACGAAACGCGGCGATAAGGTGACTTACAAATGGGAAGGGGAACGATCAGGCAAGACCAGCGACTTCATCGACATTACTGCGCTCAACGAGAACAGCGACGTGCCATTCCGACTCAGCGAGAAGTTTGTTGCCGAGCATATCGAGCCAAATCGCGGTGCCACGATCACGGCCAATTACGAAATCTGGCGCAAAGAAACCGACACGATCAGTTATTCCAACCCTCTCGTGTTCTCCGTCGGCGAGTCCACGCAATTGCTGGATCCGGCCCGCGTAGTGCAGGCGCTCGATGATATTCTCGACCCGGCCAATGCTCCAGACGGAGCGACCGTCGAGATACCGGCCAATGACCCCGACAATGCCGGCGATCACTTCTATATGACCTGGGCTTCGTCAGATGGAGTGGTCAAGCACACCGATGACAAAGCGGTCAGTGGCAATAACAAGGGCAAGCCGATCGAGTTCACTGTGGGTCTGCCAATTGTGCAGGCCAGCTTGAACAAAAAAGTGACTGTCGATTATCGGGTCGAGTTGTTTGACGGCGGCGAGGCAGACGGCAAACCTTATGACTTTGACGTGCAAGCGCAAGAGTTCCGTCTACCGGTAGCCACCTTCAGGGAGGCCACGGGTTCGCAGAAAGATCAGTTGAACCCGGACGACGTCTACCCCAACGGCGCAACGGTGGTGATCCCGGCGACGGCTCAACTGAAGACCGACGATGAAATCACCGTGACCGTGGTCGGCAAAACCACCACCCCTTACACCCACACGGTTCTGGCAGCAGAGGCCGACAAAGAACTCAGCGTGATCAAGGCGGCCCACGCGGTGATCAGCGCTAACCTCGATGACAGCATCGCGTTGAGTTATGAGGTCAAGCGCAAGGCGGGAGGGACCGATGGCCCGTCGGTGCCGACGGTTTACGATGTTCGCCGGGTCATTGGCAGCGGTACCCTGAAGATTATGGGCGCCCGTTATAACCGCAGTACTTATCGCGCATCCAGTGCTACTCGTGTACTGAGCGCATTCAACGCCACCACGGGGCAGCCGCTGCAAGCGCAGTGGAAGTACGCTTCGGACACAGATTGGATGACCGCTGCCACCTGGCGCGACACCTCACCGCAGCAGCCGCTGCAAGTGCGCACTGCCGATGATCTGGTCACGCTCAACTCGGCGAATATCATTGGCAACGGGATCGATACCACGGTCACAGGTTTCGCAGCTTTCGTCGCTCACCGAGATGTCGGGGATGTCGCTGGTTGGGGCAACGCTGCGTACGGCGCCAATATTCCTCCGACCATCATCACCATGGATGACATCGTTGAGGTGAGCTGCACGCGCAGTGCTTATGCGGCTCGCCGCGCCAATAGCGCAGTTGTCGCCTGGGGAACCGCCGCCGAGGGCGGAAGCATGAGCGGTATAGATCCGCTGGGTTTTGTCGAAGTTATCGGTAATGCGACCGCGTTCACCGGGTTGAAGACTACTGGACAGGTGTTTGCCTGGGGCACAGCAGCCGATGGAGGTAGTGTTCCAGCAGAAATCAGCGCACTGACGGATATTGTTCGAGTGGTGGCGGCGGGTCAGGCTTTTTCAGCAAAACGAGCCGCCGGTAATGTTGTGGCCTGGGGCCTGGCGGCAAACGGTGGGGTAGTTCCGGGTGAGATTGCAGGCTTGACCGATATCGACAATCTGATCGGCAGCTTTGGTGCCTTTGCCGCGCATCGTGGCAATGGACGGATTGTCGGCTGGGGCCACGCCACCTATGGCGGCGTTGTGCCGGCTGAAATTGCGTCCCTGACCGACATCATCGAATTGAGCTGCGCCAATGCGCAAGCCTTCACCGCAAGGCGCGCGACCGGGCAGGTGGTGGCGTGGGGGACGGCCGCGTACGGCGGGACGATTGACGCGCTGATTGGCGGGCTCACGGACATTGTCGAGGTCAGTTCCACCTGGCGCGCATTCGCAGCACGCCGAGGCAACGGTCATGTAGTGGCGTGGGGCACTCCCGCGGAGGGTGGTCTGGTGCCTGCCGAAATCGCGGCGCTCGATGACATTGTTCAGGTGTGTGGTTCCTCCATGGCTTTTGCCGCGTTGCGCAAGAACGGCACAGTGGTCGCCTGGGGGAATGCGACCGTAGGTGGCGATACCTCGACGGTCGTCACTGAGCTGACTCAGGTACAAGCGCTTTACGACAACACTCACGGGTTTACCGCGCTCACCGCTGATGGTCGAGTCGTGACCTGGGGGCATCCTGCTGGCGGCGGGGACAGCAGCGCCGTACAGGAGCGGCTGAGGGGCAAGGTGTCTTATCACGCTACCCCGACCTCCAGAGGCCGGGCACTTCTGGCCAGTCGCTGGGCCGAGCTGAATATCGGGCGTTGAACGCCTGCCATTGAGCCTTCCTTCAACCCCGAAATACGGTGCTCGACAGAGCGCCGTGTGAGGTGTCGCCATGCACAAAACAACAAACACCCCGCTCAAACCGTCTGTAGACGAAGCGCCCGGCGATGTACTTGATCCTGCAGACATTCCGACCAAAGGCGTGACAGTCAGAATCAAACCTTATGACGACATGGCCTACCGTGACTATGTGTATCTGTTTGTTGGTGAGGTCGTTGGTGAGGAATACACCGATGACATCCCGATTGGTTCGACCGCTGTTGGCAAAGACGTCACATTTACCGTGCCCGGCAGTGCGCTGATCGCCAACGCGAAAGACATCGTACTTGTTCGTTACCAAGTGCAGTTTGTTGGCGGCGATCTGGTGGATTCGCAGCCACTGGAGCTCGTATTACAGTCGGGCTTTGACGCGAAAGCGACCCTCGATCTGAGCGCACATAATCACGTGGTGTCAGTAGACAAACCGCCGGTCAAGTTACCCGCCGCCGCCCGAATGACGCGACTGGCGCAGTGGGGGAGTGGCCCCTATCAATACACCAGCAGCGATCCGGCCATTGCCAGTGTCGATGAGCAGACGGGCGAAGTCAGCGCCCGACGCAATGGCGACTGTGCGATCAGCGCCACCGACAGCCAGAGCCAGACCCGAACCTACCCGTTGACGGTCAAGGGGATTGTTGAAGTGCATTTCCTCACCGACCGCGCGGATTGGCAAGGGATGCTCAGACTCTGTGAAACAGCAAAATTGCAGCCGGTCACGCTGTCCCGGATCAAACGCATGTGGACGCTGTACTTTCCCGACGCCGGCCCTGTGGCCGAATACCTTGAGTGGCTGAATTATCCCGTGTGGACCGGCGATGAATTGGGAGCCGGCACCGCTTGGACCTATGACCTGAACGGCGATTCGGTCAATGACAATGCCAGTGCGCACAACAAGGACACGTATTGGCAAGTCCTTGGGGTTAGCGCGACCCAAGCGAAGCGTCAAGAGGGCAGGGGGTAGAAACCATGCAAAGCGCACGGACGCAGATAACCCGATACCTATTGGCATTGCTGTTGCTCAGCGGTCCGGTTCTCGCCGCCACCGGCCCGGAAACCGCGCAGTTGCTTAACAGGCGCTATCAGAACACCACGGCAGAATGCGCAGGCGCCAAACCGGCGTATTTTTGCAGTGGGGTGCTGGTGCGCGGCAGTGATCCGGCTCTTGAGTTCTGGAAGCACGGGGAGGTTGCCCGAAAATTGGGAGCGGAAGGTTTTGTTTATCTGCGGGGCGACCTTGATACGCAGAGGTTGGCTTTGGCGAATGGGATGGTGTTCAGCGATTCATTCACAGCCATCGGGAATGGTCTTTCGCTGGAGGTGTTGTGTGCCTACCCATTCGCTTTCCCATCGACGGCTACCCGCGCAAACTTCGGTTGCGCTGCCCTGTCAGCCACACAGCACCTGCAAGACGTCAGTTCTTGTGCCGACGTTGGCGTCAGCGATGCGCCAGCCTGGTTGGCGCACTTTCAACAACAAGGGCAGTTACCCGAAAAGCAATGCTCGTTGAGCAGCCTTGACCCGGCACAATTCAAGGCTAGCCTGCTGGCGCACCAAGGCATCGACGATAGCTGGTCGGCCAGACCGAACAAGGTGCAGATCAAAAACTGGGATCCCGATGCACCCGGACTGTTGCCGGTTCAAGGCCTGTATTACGACGTGACGCAACCCGGGGCGTTACTCGGCGCGCAGAAAGATCAGCGTGATTACTTCATTGCCACGGGTGAGTGGCTGCCGATCCTGCGCATGAACCTGAGCGAACCACCGGATGCCGTATTCGGTTTCAATCTGCAGGATCAGTTGTATATCGGTTATCGGATTGCCGCCAACATGAATGCACGCTTCGCCGATACGGCTTCGGGTTGCCTGCGCGAAAAGCCCGGATTTCACTGCAATGGCGTGTTGGTTCGAGGTGCAGATGCGTCAGCGGGTTTCCACGCCTGGAATCCCAGCCCCAATTCGATAGGCCGCAATGGTGTCTCATTCAGTTATGTGCGAAAGGATGTGGGTACCACAAAACTCGCTGGTACTCAGGGCTTCACGTTCAAGGAAGCGTTTGCCCCGACAGGTCATGCGGTGACATGGCGTTGCGCTTATCCGGCCAATGCCGGGACGAATTCCATACCCGACAGTTGTCGCGCCAGTTGCCAATCTCAGGGCATTACCACCGTTGCTGCCTGGCAAGCCCGCTACGCTTCCAACCCCAGTGCAAGTTGTGCTTTTGACATGTCATTGGCCTCGTTTCAGCTCAGCATCGACGTGCGTGCCGGCCTCAGCGCGGCAGCCAGACTCAACTGGAACGAAGTCATCATTGCCGTGTGGCCTCAGAACATACCGGCGCTAGTGCCCCTTGAAGCCTTTTTCTATGTGTCGGGAAGCAGTCCGGGATTGGCCAATGCGCAATTCATCCAGCGTGACTATTTCACGCAAACCCATGCGTTTTTACCCGTTATACGATTGAATCTGGCCAGTGCAGATGGCCGACCTTTTGTATTTGAAGTGGGGGATCAGACGGTTCAGGACACCTCAACTCAAACCCTGGTCCGAGGCATAACGCCGCGACCGCCAGTCTCGTCGCAAAAGGACTCGGGCCCTGATGAAAATTAATAGCCTGCTCGTTTTTCTGGTAGCGCTCGCGCACTTTGATATTTCCCTCGCCGCAACCGGCCCGGAAACCGCGCAGTTGCTCAACAGGCACTATCAGAACACCACGGCAGAATGCGCAGGCGCCAACCCGGCGTATTTTTGCAGTGGGGTGTTGATACGCGGTACTCAAGGTACACAGGAGTTCTGGAAACACAGCGAAGCATCCGTTCAACTGGGGGCGCAGGCTTTCAACTATCTGCGGGCCGATCTCGACACGCGCACGCTCGGACAGCCCAATGGGTTGATCTTCAGTGATGCCTTCACTGCCATTGGTCAAGGCAAGCCGCTTGATGTGCTGTGTGCCTACCCCTTCGAATTTCCAGTGCAAAGCACGCGACCTGACTCGGGATGTGGCTGGGTTGCTGCGGTACAGCACTTGCAGGACGTCAGTTCGTGCAGCGGTCTGGGTGTCACCGACGTACAAGGATGGCTCGCGCATTTTCAACAGGAAGGTCAGCAAGCCGCCGGGCAATGTTCGCTAAGTAGCCGTGATCCTGCCCAGTTCAAGGCCAGTCTGCTCGCACACCAGCAGATTGATGCGCAATGGGCCGCTCAACCGACGCTGCTGCTAGTCGGGAACTGGAACGAACAAACCCCTAAACAACTGCCATTACTCGGCTTGTTCTACGACGTCAACCAGAGTCAGTCGCTGCTCGGCGCGCAGAAAGATCAGCGCGATTATTTCGCTGCCACCGGTGAGTGGCTACCGATCCTGCGCATGGATCTGAACCAGCCGCCGCAGGCAGTGTTCGGGTTCAATCAGGACGATCAGTTGTATATCGGTTATCAGGTGGCAGCCAGGTTGAATGCGCGTTCGATCGAGAAAGTACGCGAATGCCGTGGCAGCACCGCGGCGTTCAATTGCACCGGCGTGTTGATCCGCTCAACGGATGTTTCAACGGCATTTCATTCCTGGAACCCCAGTCCTTCGTCGGTTAACGGCAATGGTGTTTCCTTCACTTACATTACCGACGGCGCGTTGATCGCCAAGACTTACAAACCTCAGGGTTTCATCACTCGCGAGTCTTTTGCGCCCACCGGTAAACCGCTGACGGTTCGCTGCCTCTATCCCTTTGATGCTGGTACCGGCGGCTCTGCCGACATCTGTCGAACCCATGGCGGTCAGTGTGAAGAGTTGGGTATCGACACCCGCGAGGGATGGATTGAACGCTTTGCAAGTACCCCGTTGAGAAGCTGCGCGTTCAATACCGAGGCCAGGATGTTCGAACTGGCGACCACGGTTCGTGCTGACGCCAGAGACCCGTACGGTTGGAACGAGCTGATTGTCGCGGCCTGGTCGGAAGACGATCCGCAAAAGCTCCCTTTGGAAGCTTTCACCATCATTACGCCTTCGCATATTGCCGGTGATGGCCTAGCCGGCGCTCGATTCATACAACGTGATTACTTCGAGGTGACCGGTCGCTTCATTCCCATCGTGCGCGTGCTTTTTACCGCCGCACCCGGCTCGGTATTTTCCTATGACCCACAAGATCAGGCGCTGTCGGACACCAGCATGCGGATGTTGAGCAACAAGATTCCGTTTTTGCCGAGTTCCATGCGTGATGATTGATTCCCGCTCGACGTCAGGCAGGCCCGTATGAGCCCAATAATTCCAAGGCTCACAGCTTTTTTGTTGGCTCTTGTGCTCGCAGTCAGTTCAAGTCAGGCCGCGACCGGCCCGGAAACCGCGCAGTTGCTCAACAGTCGTTATCAGAACACCACGGCAGAATGCGTGGGCGCTAACCCGGCGTATGTTTGCAGTGGGGTGCTGGTGCGCGGCAGTGATCCGGCTCTTGAGTTCTGGAAACACGGTGAAGTCGCCACGCAGTTGGGGGCTGAGGCTTTTCTGTATCTGCGTACCGATCTGGGGACTCGCACGTTGTCATCAGCCAACGGCGTTATCTTCAGTGATCATTTACTGCCATAGGTCTGGGTAAATCGCTGAACGTGTTATGTGCCTATCCATTCGAACTGGGCCTGCACAGTTCAGGGCCAGCCTGCTCGCGAAAGCGGTGTGTCATTCAAAACATCTGTTGGCTGACCCGACGCCTTCGCGAGCAGGCTCGCTCCCACATTGGCTCGCTGTGGTCCATAGATTTTCGGTGCTTTAAACATCGCTGTTTAAGCAACACCCACAGACACTCTTTCAGGCTACGCAACCTTGCGCCTTTGCCTACAGCTACGCCAGAATCCGCCGGCTTGTGCGCTTGTGGTCCGGTCTCTATCGTTTGGTGGTCGCTGAAAACTCAGCGATCGGGTTTAGCGACTCGGACCAAAAAAAGTGCATCAGCGCTCCATGCTTCGTTGCAGGCTATCGTCTGCACTTCGCTATGGCGGCTGTATGCGGGAGACCTTCGGGTCTACCGGGTTGCCTTTTTACCGGTTCGCTAACCTGCATACGGTCGCCACCCATCCTGTTTAGCGACAGGACGTGGTGATCCCGGCTCTAAAAAGGAGATTCACCATGTTCAAAGTCACGCCCAACCCACCAGACATCGACCCCACATCCCCCTACGAATCCATCGATTCTCGAAAGCTCCACGAAGCCGCCGACCGCGCCCTCGACCATTACCTCCTTCCACCCGGCTCCACGCCACCCCCACGCAGAACCCGTGGCATGTACGCCGTAACTGCCGACACCAAAAATGAAGAACTGCTGACCGACGCCAGCGAAACACTCGCCTCGGCCAAGACCATCGCCCAGGACGTCGCCCACCTGTTGCCCGCACCGCAGCGCCGGGCGTTGTTGGGAATTGCGCAGTTGATCATGCTCGGTGAGTTGGCAGTGAATCGGGTGCTGGATAACCTCGAACCACCGGCCTAAGCACACCCCCTGTGGGAGCGAGCCTGCTCGCGAAAGCGGTGTGTCATTCAAAACATCCGTTGGCTGACCCGACGCCTTCGCGAGCAAGCTCGCTCCCACAGGGGGCTGCGGTGTTCCAAGAATTTTGGAATGCCGCAGAACTGAGCACATCTATCCAATTTCCTCCCGACCATCATTGGCATGATTCCAGCCAATGACATTTCAAGGGTCGGGTCATGAATGCCTCAACAGATGAACAGGCACGCGACATCGGTTTGCTGTTCCTGCGGGTCAGCGGCGGGTTGTTTTTGTTGTGGGTGCACGGCTTGCCCAAACTGCTCGACTTCACCGCGCAACTGCAGCTGATCGAAGACCCGTTCCACCTCGGTTCTCACCTCACCTTGATCCTGGCGATCTTCGCCGAAGTCCTCTGCCCGCTACTGATCGTCGCCGGGTTACTGGCGCGATTGGCCTGCGTGCCTATTCTCTTTGTGCTGCTGGTGGCGTTGCTGGTCGTGCATCCGCAATGGAGTGTGGCCGAGGGGCAGTTCGGCTGGTTGCTGCTGATCCTGTTTACCACTGTGTTGATCGCTGGGCCGGGACGGCTGGCGATTTCTGTTCGTTTGCCCGGAGTGTTGCGTTATGCCTGAAGTCCTCAATCCACAGTCACCGGGGGCCGATGAGACGGTCACATTGATCATCAAACACCGGGTCAAGGCCGGTTTCGAGTCGGCGTATGAAGCCTGGCTGCGCAATATCGTCCGTGTAGCGGGGCAGCGTGAAGGGCATTTGGGCGTGGACGTAGTGAGGGGCAAGCGCGGCCGTCTCGACTTCTACACCTGCGTGCTGCGTTTCAGCAGCACCGAAGCGATGCAAGGCTGGCTGGAGTCGCCGCAGCGACAGGCACTGGTCGCCGAAGCCGCGCCAATGCTGGCTGATGGCGATCAGACCGAAGTCGCGCCGATCAATGAATTCTGGTTTACGCCACTGGCCGACGCCGCTTCGCCGCCGCCGCGCTGGAAGCAAGCGGTGGTCACGCTGCTGGTGATTCTGCCGCACACCTTGCTCGTGCCGCTGATCTGGGGACCGCTGCTGGCGCTGCATCCGCTGCTTTCCAACTATGTGGTCGCCACGTTCCTGATCACCCTGACCATCGTCCTGTCGGTGGTGTACGTGGTGATGCCGCCGGTCACCCGTTTATTTTCGCCATGGCTCGAAGCCAGCCAGGCCCATGAACACCTCGATTCCCAAGACACCTCGCCGCGTTGAGCGCGCGAGGTTCGCTCCTTTTCACTTTGCTTGAGGAACTGCGATGAGCGCCGATCTGATTCTGTTCAATGGCCAATTTCACACCGTCGACCGCACCAAACCACTGGCCAGTGCCGTGGCCATCACCGACGGCCGCTTCGTCGTCGTTGGCAACGACAACCAGGCCATGGCCCTGCGCGGGCCGAACACGCAAGTGGTCGATATGCACGGTCGCTGCGTTATTCCGGGTCTCAACGACTCGCACTTGCACTTGATCCGTGGCGGTTTGAACTACAACCTCGAACTGCGCTGGGAAGGCGTGCCGTCGCTGGCCGACGCGCTGCGCATGCTCAAGGATCAGGCCGACCGCACGCCGACCCCGCAATGGGTGCGCGTGGTCGGTGGCTGGAACGAATTCCAGTTCGCCGAAAAACGCATGCCGACCCTGGAAGAAATCAACCAGGCCGCGCCGGACACCCCGGTGTTCATCCTGCACCTGTATGACCGTGCGTTGCTCAACCGCGCCGCATTGCGCGTGGCCGGTTACACCCGTGACACGCCGAATCCGCCGGGTGGCGAGATCGTCCGCGACAGCAACGGCAACCCGACCGGCATGCTGGTCGCGCGGCCGAACGCGATGATCCTCTACTCGACGCTGGCCAAGGGGCCGAAGCTGCCGCTGGAATATCAGGTCAACTCGACCCGCCAGTTCATGCGCGAACTCAATCGCCTCGGCCTGACCAGTGCGATCGATGCCGGCGGCGGTTTCCAGAACTACCCGGACGATTATCAGGTGATCGAACAACTGGCCAAAGACGACCAGTTGACCGTGCGCATCGCCTACAACCTGTTCACCCAGAAGCCGAAAGAAGAGCTGAGCGATTTCCAGAACTGGACCGGCAGCGTCAAGTTGCATCAGGGCGACGACTTCCTGCGTCACAACGGCGCCGGCGAAATGCTGGTGTTTTCGGCGGCGGATTTCGAAGATTTCCTCGAACCACGCCCGGACCTGCCGCAGACCATGGAAGAAGAGCTGGAACCGGTGGTGCGCCACTTGGTCGAGCAGCGCTGGCCGTTCCGTTTGCACGCGACCTACAACGAATCGATCAGCCGCATGCTCGACGTGTTCGAGAAGGTTAACCGCGACATTCCGTTCAACGGTCTGCCGTGGTTCTTCGACCATGCCGAAACCATCACCCCGCAGAACATCGAACGTGTGAAGGCGTTGGGCGGCGGCATCGCGATTCAGGATCGCATGGCGTTCCAGGGCGAATACTTTGTCGACCGCTACGGCAAGCAAGCCGCCGAGGCGACTCCGCCGATCAAACGCATGCTCGCCGAAGGCGTACCGGTCGGCGCCGGCACTGATGCCACGCGGGTTTCCAGCTACAACCCGTGGACCTCGCTGTACTGGATGGTCAGCGGTCGCACCGTCGGTGGTCTGGCGCTGTACGAAGAAGGTCTGCCGCGCACCACCGCACTGGAACTGTTCACTCATGGCAGTGCCTGGTTCTCCTCGGAGCAGGGCAAGAAGGGCCAGATCAAGGTCGGGCAACTGGCGGATCTGGCGGCGCTGAGTGCGGACTTCTTCCATGTCGAGGAAGAAGCGATCAAGTGGATCGAGTCGGTGCTGACCGTGGTCGGCGGCAAGATTGTTTATGCCGCCGGTGACTTCGAAGACCTCGGCCCGCGCTCGATTCCAGTGCTGCCGGACTGGTCGCCGGTGGTCAAAGTCCCGGGTCACTGGCGGCCGAATTCGCCATTGCAGGCGCAGGTGCACCAGTGCAGCGGCCCGTGCGCGGTGCATACGCACAGCCACGAAAAGGCGCGGATGTCGAACGCGCCGGTCAGCGACTTCGCCGGTTTCTGGGGCGCGTTTGGCTGTTCCTGCTTCGCCTTCTGATTTCCCCTAAAGCGCCGGCCATCCGGTCGGCGCTGCACGCTTCATCCATCCGTCCATCAGGAGTTTTCCCATGAGCGTTCCTTACACACGTCTGAACAAAGATGACGCGGTTGTACTGCTGGTCGATCACCAGACCGGCCTGATCTCGCTGGTCCAGGATTTCACCCCGAACGAATTCAAGAACAACGTGCTGGCGCTGGGCGATATCGCCAAGTTCTTCAAGCTGCCAACCATCCTGACCACCAGTTTCGACGCCGGCCCGAACGGCCCGATCGTGCCTGAGCTGCGTGAGCAGTTCCCGGATGCACCGTTCATTCAACGCCCGGGGCAGATCAATGCCTGGGACAACGAAGACTTCGTCAAAGCGATCAAGGCCACTGGCCGCAAGCAACTGATCATCGCCGGTGTGGTGACTGACGTTTGCGTGGCGTTCCCGACCTTGTCGGCGATTGCTGAAGGCTATGAAGTGTTTGTGGTGACTGACTCGTCGGGCACTTTCAACACCACCGTGCAGCAGGCGGCGTGGGCGCGGATGTCGGCGGCGGGTGCACACCTGCTGAACTGGTTCTCGGTGGCGTGCGAACTGCAGGGTGACTGGCGCAATGATATGGAAGGTCTGGCGCATTTGCTGTCGGAGCGTCTACCGAACTATCGCAATTTGATCAACAGCTATACCAAGTTCACTGCCAAGTAATCGGCTGATCCTGAAAAGCCCCTCACCCTAGCCCTCTCCCGGAGGGAGAGGGGACTGACCGAGGGGCTCTTTCGAGGTACGCCGACGTGTAATACCGAGCCGAACTTCAGTTTTGAACAGCTTGAAGATCGGCTCCCTTTCCCTTCGAGGTCTTGGGGAGAGGGGCTGACCGAGGGGTTCTTTCGAGGTACGCCGACGTGCAATACCGAGTCGAACTCTGGTTCGGAATTGCATGCGGTCTGCTCCCTTTCCCTTTGATGTCTTGGGGAGAGGGGACTGACCGAGGGGTTTTTTCGGGGTACACCGACCTGGGGAATCGAGTCGAACTCTGGACTTGAAGCACACGGAGATCGGCTCCCTTTCCCCCTCGCCCCCTTGGGGGAGAGGGCTGGGGTGAGGGGGAGGCTTTTGATCTTGATCCTGCCGCTTCAACGCTTCTGCAACCACCCCAAAAACCCACCTTTCCTCACCGCCACCGGTTTGCCCATCAACGCGAGGCGACTGTTCTGCTGACGCACCGCCTGCAATTTATTCAACGCCCGACCCACCTCCGTGCGCTGTTCCATGCACTGACGAGTCAGGCTCTTGTCGAGACGATAAATGATGCTCGACGTCAACGCCGTGAACGTCGCCTGCGACGGTGTATCCGCGAGAATGCTCTGTTCACCCATGACCTCACTCGGCCCCATCCGCCCGGCCTCGACCTTGCTGTCGCCGTCCGCCACAGTCGCACTTACCACCCCGGTGGCAATCACGAACAGGCTGTCCGGCACTTCGTCCAGATCCAGCACCACTTGGCCTGCGGTGTATTGCTGCGCAACCATCGATTCCGCCAGACGATCACGTTCCTCACTGCTCAGCGAGCGGAAGATTTTCACTTCATCGAGCAACGCGCGGGCGCGGGTCGACGGTTCGATCACGCCGTCGGGATGGCGCGAAATGCCTGCTGCTTCGAGATGCCGGTGGGCGAGGTCGAACAGTTGATTGCGTACTTCGCTTTTCTTGCCGAGCTCGGCGATGAACCCGCTGGCGACGTATTCCGACATGGTTTCGCCGGCCTCTTTCAGCACGGCTTTCGGCGCTGGCGTCAGCAACAGAGAGCTGCTGCCCTGCAGGGTGCGATCAAGTGCATCCAGTACCCGGCGCGGGCGGATGTGATTCGGCACCTGAATGCTGATCGACACGCCGTGCATGTTGTTCGGGCGGCTGAGGTTGACGATCTTCGCCTTGGCCGCCACCGAGTTCGGCACCACGGCCATGGTTCCGGCGCTGGTCAGCAGGTGGGTGGCGCGCCAGTCGATGTCGAAGACCTTGCCTTCGACGCCGTCGATCACCACAAAATCATCCACCTGATACGGCTTGGTGGTGTTGAGCACGATCCCGGAAAACACATCGGCCAGGGTGCTTTGCAACGCCAGACCGACAACGATCGCCACCACGCCGGAGGTTGCCAGCAGACCTTTCACCGGCAATTCCAACACATAACCGGCTGCGGCGACGGTGGCGACCAGGAAGACCAGTGCGCCGATCACGTCTTGCAGCAACCGCCCGCTGTGGCCGATGCGGCGCATCAGTGCCAGGCCGATGACTTCGGTCAGCACCCGCGCGGCGTACAGCCACCAGAGAATGCCCAGTGCCGTCGCACCCAATTGCGCCACGCGGTCGTCGGTGAATTGTGGTGCTTGCAACGGACTGACGCCGGCGTTGATCACCAGCGCCGTGAACGCCAGAAACAGCACCAGCCGCACAGCGACTCTCGGAGCGCGATGGGTGAAGGGCGAGAAGTGCCAGAGCACGGCGTCGAGCAGCAGCAGGGCGGCGCTCCAGGACAGCAGGTGGGTGTAGAAAAGGGTCATGACCGAAGCTCCGCAATGTCTGCCAATAAAAAGATCGCAGCCTGCGGCGGCTCCTACAGAAGAACGTATTCCAATGTAGGAGCTGCCGAAGGCTGCGATCTTTTGCCGTTATGGATTCAGATGGGTTTTCAGCTCAGCCGCTGCCTGACGCACTGCCGCTTTCACTTCCGGAATCTGACTCAGCGGATTGAGCAAACCGAAGTCATGAATCATCCCGTTGTAACGCACCGAGGTCACCGCCACGCCGGCCGCATCAAGGTGCCGCGCATAGCCTTCACCTTCGTCACGCAGCACGTCGAACTCGGCGGTCTGCACCAATGCGGCAGGCAAGCCCTTGAGCTGTTCGGTGCTGGCGTTGAGCGGCGAGGCGTGGATCTGCGCACGTTCGGCCGGGTTGGTGGTGTAGTTGTCCCAGAACCACTGCATCATGCCTTTGGTGAGGAAGTGGCCCTCGGCAAATTGCTGGTACGAACCGTCGTCGAACTGCGCGTTGGTCACCGGCCACATCAGCAGCTGGAAGCGCAGCGCCGGTGCTTTCTGTTCCTTGGCCATCAACGCCACGACCGCCGCCATGTTGCCGCCGACGCTGTTGCCCGCTACTGCCAGACGCTTGCCGTCGACACCGATGTCCTTGCCGTGCTCGGCCACCCATTTGGTCGCGGCGTAGGCCTGGTTGATTGCGGTCGGGTACTGCGCCTCTGGCGACGGCGTGTAATCGACGTACACCGCGACGGCACCGGAACCCACCACCAGATCACGAATCAGGCGCTGGTGCGTCGGGTAATCGCCGAGCACCCAGCCGCCACCGTGGAAGAACATGAACACCGGCAACTCGCCTTTGACCTTGGCCGGACGCACCACTTTCAGGTTGATCGTCTGGCCATCGACCTTGATCGCCTTGTCGCTGACTTCAACACCGGACAAGTCCACCTTCACCGAAGCCTGTGCGCCGGTCAGTACCGCACGGGCGTCTTTCGGGCTCAGTTGCTCAAGGGGTTTGCCACCGCCGGCGGCGAGGGCGTTGAGAAAGGCTTGGGTGTTGTGTTCGACACCGCTGCTTTCAGCGGCGAAAGCGTTGCCGATGGACAGGGCGAGGAGGGAAGCGGTGAGGGTTTTCTTGACGATGTTCATGGTGGAAATCCTTTTGAATGTTTTTGAATTTTTATGCCTGGGTTGCGGGCTGCTGTGGCGCTGGGCTTCAGGCCTCAGCAACACCGTGAGCACAGATTAATGAGCTGCTTGAAAGTGAAAAAGCGGCTATAAAGCGTTTAACTGTCCACCAGAGAGTGACAATGAACCCGTTCGAAGACATGCGTATTTTTTGCCAGGTCATGGACTCCGGCAGCTTCACCTCCGCGGCCGATCAACTGGGCCTGTCCAAGCAGTTCGTCAGCCGGCGCTTGATGCAGCTGGAAGAGCGCCTCGGCGTGCGCTTGTTGAATCGCTCCACCCGGCGTCTGGACGTGACGCCGCTGGGGCAGAGTTATTACGAGTCGGCATTGCGCCTGCTCGGTGAAGTCGAACAGGTCGAGCAGGGCATCGCCGGGCAGACTGCCGAGCCGCGCGGGACGATCCGCTTGAGTGCGCCGCTGTCGTTTGCCGTGGCGCATCTGGGCTGTCTGCTGCCGATGTTTTTGCAGCGCTATCGCGAGGTCACGGTTGAGGTCGATTTGAGCGATCGCCCGGTGGATTTGCTCGGTGAGGGCTACGATCTGGCGCTGCGCATTGGCGTGCTCGAAGATTCGACATTGATCGCCCGGCGCATCGCGTCGATTGAACGGGTGTATTGCGCCAGCCCGGCCTACCTCGCCGAGCGCGGCACGCCGCAGCAACCCGAAGATCTGCTCAGCCATGACTGCCTGCCGTACGGTCATGGGCGCTCGGTGCAGTGGCGGTTCAATGCGGGGCAGGGCAAGCCGCTGTTGGTCAACGTCACCGGGCGCATGCGCGTGAATAACGGCGAGTTGCTCAGGGATGCGGCGGTGCAGGGGATGGGGATTACTTATCTGCCGACGTTCATTGTCGGCGCGGCGTTGAAAGACGGCCGGTTGGTGCCGGTGCTGGATGATTTGCGCCCGGAACCGCTGACACTTTCAGCCGTTTACCCGCAACACCGCCAAGCCTCCAGACCGGTGCAGGCGTTGGTCGAGTTTTTGCGTGAACGCCTGAACGAGAGCCACGTCGCCCTCTGAGCCTTACGCAGATCAAAACTGTAGGAGTGAGCCTGCTCGCGATAGCGTTCTGTCTGTCACAGCTTCAGTGTCTGAATGACTGCTATCGCGAGCAGGCTCACTCCTACAATTGATGGTGGTTGTTTGCGGAATCTGTGTACGCCGCAAAACCCTGTGGGAGCTGGCTTGCCAGCGATGGCGGTGTGTCAGGCAATACAATTTTGTCTGACCCGGCCTCATCGCTGGCAAGCCAGCTCCCACAGGGGGTGTGGTGTTTTCAGGATGGATCAGTTGGCGCGCTTGTCATCGCCCGGCTCGCCGCCGACATGTACGCCACGATCATCCCCCGGTTCGCCAGCTGCATGCAGGCCCCGGTCGTCACCGACTTCACCCGCGCGATGGACGCCATGGTCGTCGCCGACTTCGCCTGCCCGGTGCACGCCGCGGTCATCGCCAGGTTCGGCGTGGGTGCCGCTGCGTCCTGAGGAAGCGGAGTTGCCGGCGTGTCCGGAGCCCTGGCCGCCGCCGCCGTCACCGTGGCCACTTCCGCCATTGCCACTGCCGCCGTGTCCACCACCATTGCCGCCACCGCCACCGCCACCGCCTCCGCCATGTCCACCGCCGCCACTCCCTCCACCACCACTGCCACCTTCCTTGGCCTGAACACTGGAAATGCCGGAAAGGCTATCCGGAATCAGCACGATGGACGCCGACAGAACTGCGCCGATGGCCATTGCGAGCACGAGCTTTTGAATGTGCATATCGTTCTCCGTCTTTGTGGTTTTGTTGGGAACGTAAAAGTGCGTTGTTGCAGGAATCGGACCCGCTCTCGAGGTCAGTGAATACTCGAAGCCAGTTCGAAAATCGGGATGTACATCAGGATCACGATGACCCCGATCAGCAGGCCGATAAACGTCATCAGCAGCGGTTCGAACAACTTCACGAACCACTCCAGCCAGCGGCTGATTTCCTCGTCGTAGAAGTCGGCGCTGCGTTCCATCATCTGCCCGAGGTTGCCGGACTGTTCGCCGGCGCGCAGCAGGCGCAGGGACACCGGGGTCACCAGGTGATTGAGTTCCAGCGCGGTGGACAATGATTGCCCCTCGCGCACCCGCTCGCAGGCCTGGTCCAGCCGCACCCGTGAAGCTACGGTGAGCAAACCGCGCACCATGCTCATGGCGGTCACCAGCGGAATCCCGCCTTGCAACAGAATCCCCAGCGACCGATAAAACCGTGCCAGCTCATACATGAAAATCCGTTGATGCACGGCCGGCAGTTTTTCCACCAGCCGATCCAGCCCACGGCGAAACGCTGGTTGCTTTTGCAACACGGCGAGGGCGATGACAATCGCCACCAACCCAGCGAAGAATTCAGCCTGATGCGCATGCAAAAACATGCCACTGCTCATCAACACCTGCGACAGCCACGGCAGGTTATTCCCCAGCCCTTCAAACACCAGGCTGAAGCGCGGCACCACATATCCCATCAAGAACAGCACCACGCCACCGCCGACCACCAGCAACAGCATCGGGTAGATCGAGGCGCTGATGATCTTCTGCCGCACCTCGTCCATGCGCTGGCGATAACTGACGTAACGGCCCAGCGCATCGCCGACCGCGCCGGTCTTTTCGCTGGACTGCACCAACGCCACGTACAACGGCGGGAACACCGCCGACAACTGGCCTAACGCTTGCGAGAAGGATTTGCCCTCGTACAGCAGGCGTACCAGCTCACTCAAGGTTTTCCGGGCGGCGGGGGCGGTTTCTTTTTCGGCGAGGCTTTCCAGCGCATCGATCAACGGCAGGCCGGCATTGAGCAGCGTGGTCAGTTCCTGGCTGAACAACACCAGATTGAACGTCTCACGCTGGCGCAGTCGTAGCGAGCGCCAATGCTTGTCGGCGTGCGAACTGAGCACACGTAAACCTTGATCCTCGGCAATGCGCCGCGCCTCGCTGTCGCCCGGCGCCTCCACACTCAAGGACACCACGCCAGCCTTGCCGACCGCTTTCAAATGAAATCGCATGGGCCGCGCTCCGCTTACTGCCAGTTGGTCACTTCGGCGTTTTCACCTTCGCCGCCGGGCTGGCCGTCCTTGCCCATCGACAGCAAATCGTACTCGCTGTTTTCGCCGGGATAGCGGTAGGCGTAATTACGTCCCCACGGATCCTGCGGCAGTTTTTTCTGCAAGTACGGGCCGGTCCATTTCGCCTCGTCACTCGGCGCGATCACCAAGGCTTGCAAGCCCTGTTCGGTGGACGGGTAGTGGCCGACTTCCAGTCGATAGATATCCAGCGCTTTGCTCAGCCCTTCGATTTGCGCCTTGGCCACTTTCACTTCGGAGCGACCGAGTTGGGCGAAGTATTTCGGCGCGACGATCCCGGCCAACAGACCGAGCACCACCAGCACCACGAGCAATTCGAGCAGGGTAAAACCGCGTTGGCCACGCGGACGAAATTGCAGCTTCATGATGACCTCCCGTGAGTGGCAGCCGTGTCGCCAGAAGGGCTTATGCAATTGCCATGCTCAGCCCCACTGAAAATCACTGGATTGGCTGAAACCCTTGTAATCAGGGCATCTCCAGAGTCGGCACAGTGCTTGCGTATGGCTCAAACGTGATCGGCCATTGGGGCATTTCCCCCAATTTATCGGGGTCGATCCGGGGAGGCCCGACATGAAATTTCTCACCGGCGGATTGCTTGGTTGTGTGCTGCTCAGCAGCGCCGCGCAGGCCGATGTGTTCATTTCGGTGGACGCCAAGGGCAGCTATGTACTGTCCAACGTTCACCGGCCCGGACGCACCTACGAACGGGTGATCCACGAGGCTGAATTGCCTGTGGCCAGCCTCGATCAGCAGCCGCAAATGATCGCCAACCAGCCCTACGCGGAACTGGTTTCGGCGGCGGCCAGGGTCAATCAATTACCCGAGGCGCTGCTGCATGCAGTGATCAACGCCGAGTCTCGCTACAACCCCGGTGCCACTTCACCCAAAGGTGCGGGCGGGCTGATGCAGTTGATGCCCGACACCGCACGCGAGCTGGGCGTGACCGACGTCTACGACCCCAAGGCCAACATCCAGGGTGGGGCCAAATACCTCAAGCGCCTGATGACCCTGTTCGACAACGACATTGCCCTCGCCGTGGCGGCCTACAACGCCGGGCCGGACGCGGTGCTCAGCCGTGGCCGGGTGATTCCGCCGTTCGCCGAAACCCAACGTTATGTACCGAACGTGTTGCGTCAGTACCGGCGTTTGCAGGGCTTGGCGATGGATGCGCCGTTGTGACCCCAACCCGGTTTTCCCCACTTTCGGGGTAAACCGTGGAGGCCCGGAAAGTGGGGAAAACGGGTGGGGAATATCCCCCGGATTCTCAAGTGGTCGCAGTAACTGATTGAACGCTAATACAATTTTTTGTGGCACGCGGATTGCTCCGAGGCATTTGTCGAGAAGTGTTCCCAAGAGCACCCACTACGAGGTTACTGATCATGGCTGGCTTTCCTCACGCTCCGTCCCTGATTAACTGGCTGCTGATTCTGGCCTCGATGCTCAGCGTCGAGCTGGCCGGCGCGGCCGTACGTTGCGAGCGCAACCTGGTGGCCAACGTCGTCGCCTTCGATCAACCGCTGATGTTCAATCGCCTCGGCGCGCAGAACATCAACGGCATGATGTTCGCCCTGCGCCGCGATGTGGTCGATGAACATGAGCAGTCGCTGGCTTACGGCGGCGCCGCGGTGCCGGGCAAAGTCTCGCTGCGACCCGACAAGCGTCCACGGCCGTTGGTGCTGCGTGTGGCTGCCGGCGATTGCCTGACGATCAATCTGCAGAACCTGCTCGACTATCAGGCCAACCCGAACAAGCACTTTGAAAACGAGGGCGAAGAGGAGGGCATCGAAAACGCCAACGGCGCCGAAGACTTCAAAGTCGATGAGCAGGTGGCGGATCGTCACGTCGGTTTCCAGGTCAACGGCCTGCAAGCGGTGAACAGCATCGATGACATTTCTTCGTTCACCGGGCGTAACGCCAACACCCTGGTGCCACCGGGCGCCAGTCGCTCCTACACCCTGTACGCCGAGCGCGAAGGCGCATTCGCCGTCAGTAGCCGTGGCGCGACGTTTGGCGGCGAGGGCGCGGCCGGCAACGTTGCCAACGGGCTGTTCGGCCAGGTTGTCGTACTGCCCAAGGGCGGTCGCACCTATCGCAACACCCTTACCGAAGAAGAAATGCGCCTGGCCACGACTGGCCGCGCACCCACCGGCCAACCGATCGTTGATTACCAGGCGCGCTACCCACAGCGCGAACCGTGGTTGCGTGAAGGCAAGGCCGGCACGCCGATCATCGGCATGGTCGATGGCAATGAAATCATTTCCAGCGAGAGCGATGCGATTGTCATGGGCAGCAACGCCGACGGCAGCTTCCCATCCAGCACCTATCCGCTGGAATCGGTCGGCAAACGCAACCCGGCAATCCCCAACCGCCTCGAAGCGTTCCGCGATTTTGCCTCGCAATTCCAGGATGAAACCGCCGCCACTCAAGCATTCCCGGCGTACTGGGCTGATCCGGTGATGGCCCATGTGCTGGAGCCGACCCGCGACTCGTTCATGATCAACTATGGCTCCGGCGGCATGGGCGCCGAAGTGGTGGCCAACCGTTTGGGCGTGGGGCCGATGCACGATTGCCTGTCGTGCGCCTATGAAGAATTCTTCCTCAGCTCGCACACCGTCGGCGATGTGGCGATGCTGGTGGATGTGCCGGCCAACACCGGGCTTGAGAACATCGCCCCCGGCCAGATACCGCGCGCCGATCAGATCGGCGTGAAAGCCACCATGGCCCTGTATCCGTCGGAGCCGTCGAACGTCAACCACAGCTACATCGGTGACTTCGTCAAATTCCGCAATACCCACAATGGCCACGAGCAACACATCTTCCACCTGCACGGCCATCAGTGGCTGTTCAACCCCAACGACGACAATTCCGATTACGTCGACGCCCAGGGCATCGGCCCGGGCGCCGGTTATACCTATGAAATCGCCAACGGTGGTTCGGGCAACCGCAACCGCGTGGCCGGCGATGCGATCTATCACTGCCATTTTTACCCGCACTTCGCCCAGGGCATGTGGGCCATGTGGCGGGTGCACGATGTCTTCGAAGAAGGCACTCGACTTGATGTTTCGCAGCAGGGCGCCGACGGCTATCACAGCGAACCGTTTGCCTTGCGCAGCGGTAAACCGGCGGCCGGCGCGCGGGCCTTGCCTGACGGCGAGATCGTTGCCGGCACACCGATTCCGGCGATTGTGCCGCTGCCGGGCAAAGCCATGGCGCCAATGCCGGGCAAAGTCGTGGTGGTGCCGAAAATCGGCGAAACCCTGGTCGCCGGCAATGATGACGACGATGACGAAGAAGAGGGCGATGACGACGGCGAGCACCATGGCGGCAACGCCGGCGGTCAAGCCATCGGTTCACTGGCGCTGGTCGATCGCAGCGAAGCCAACCGCAATGCCGACGGCAGCCTGAAAAACCCTGGCTATCCGTTCTGGATCGGCGGCATGGAAAGTTCGGTCGGCCAACGTCCGCCAACCCCGCCGCTGGACATGCTCGACGCCGCCACCGCGCAATCGCTCAAGGCCAGCGGCAAAGCGCTATGGGCCAACCTTGATCCGGCGCAGTCCGGCGGTTGGGATGGCGGCTTGCAGCGTCATGCACTCGACGGCGTCGCGGCCGGTGGCGAAGCGCACACCGTGACCACCTCGCTGGATTTCTCCAAGGAAGTCACCCGCGCCAAACCGATTTACCTGCCGGAAGAGGGCACCGAAGTCGAACAAGCGGCGATGGCTTTCCACGCGAAAAAAGATCACCCAAGCTATGCCTTGCTGCCCGGCAATCAAGTGGTGGCCAAGGCCTTCCGCACTAACGGTGCCTTGCCGATGGCCGGCGCGCCGTACTACGAACCGTGCATGGATGACCGGCAAAAACGCCTGACCGCCAGCGCCGGTAGCGGTGAATTCGCCAGCGGTGAACGCATCGACGGCATGTCCTTTGTCGGCGCCTCGAGCTTCACCGCCGACCGCCCACGGATCTACAAAGCCGCCAACATCCAGTTCGACGCGGTGTACAACAAGGTCGGTTATCACTTTCCGCAGGCACGCATTCTCGCGCTGTGGGAAGACGCCTGGCCGGTGATCACCAAGCAGCGTCCACCAGAACCGCTGGTGATGCGCATGAACACTTTCGATTGCGTGCAGTACCAGCAAACCAACCTGGTGCCGGCCACCTATGAGATGGACGACTATCAGGTGCGCACGCCGACCGATGTGATCGGTCAGCACATTCACCTGCCGAAGTGGGATCTGACCTCGGCGGACGGCTCGTCCAACGGCTGGAACTACGAGGACGGCGTGCTCTCGCCGGGCGCCGTGCAGGAACGCATTCACGCCATTCGCGAGTTCAACCAATGCGCCGGCACCGACCCGCGCGACGGCACCCAGGCTTGCCCGAAAGCCAAGAACCACCCGTTCTTCGGCCAGTACGGCCGCGCCGATTGGCTCGGTGCGCGCACGGCGATGCAGCGCTGGTTCGTCGATCCGGTGGTCAACGCCAAAGGCGTTGATCGCGGCCTCGGCACCATCTTCACTCACGACCACTTGGGCCCATCGACGCACCAACAGATCGGTTTGTACGCGACTGTGCTCGCCGAGCCGGCCGGTTCCACCTGGTTCCACGCCGAAACCGGCGAGCCTCTCTATAGCGGCGCGCGTCAGGACGGTGGGCCGACGTCGTGGCAAGCGGTGATCAACACCGGTGACCTCGATGGCGACGGCAAGAACGACAGCTTCCGCGAGTTCTTCCTCGAATACAGCGACTTCCAGCACGCCTATGAAGCCGGCGTCTACGTCGGTGCCGGCCCCAACGGTGTGCCGAACGCGCAGGCGTTCCCGGCCACCGCCGACAGCTTCCGCTACGCGATCAACCCGCCGGTGCGCAACAACGCCAGCAACTTGCTTGAAGGTGTACTGGAAGTGCAGGGCGGTCAGGTACCGGGCTGCCCGAGCCGGCCATGTCCGCAGGCGATTTCGGTGGATGATCCGGGCATGTTCGTCGTCAACTATCGCAACGAACCGTTGGCTCTGCGCGTGTACGACCCGAACAAGGTCGGCCCGGACGGCAAGCGCGGCATGCAGGCCGACGGCCTCGGTGGTGATCTGTCGTTCGCCATGCAAAGCCGTACCGACCGGGCGATCCCGGCGATGAACCTGGCGCCGAATCTGCTCACCTCTGCGACCGGACCCACCGGCGGCACCACGCTGTTCCCGCCGCACATCAACAAGGGCGGCGCCGAACCCGGTGACCCGTTCACGCCGATGCTGCGCACCTATACCGGCGACAACGTGCGGCTGCGGGTGCATGCCGGCGGCCATGAAGAAGAGCACAACGTCACCCTGCACGGCGTGAAATGGCTGCAGAGCGGTTCCGGTTTCGGCAACAGCTCCAACTCCGGCTGGCGCGCGTCGCAAATGATCGGCATCTCCGAGCAGATGGGCTTCATTGCCCCGGTGTCGATGCTGTCCAGTTCGGCGGCGACCACGGGCGACTATCTGTACTCGATGGACGCCTCGATCGAAGGCTACTGGAGCGGTATCTGGGGCGTGATGCGCAACTACACCGCCAAACGCGCCGACCTGTTCGCCATCCCGAACAACCCGAGCCCGGCGGGCATGCGCAATACCGTGGCGTTCGAGGGCAGTTGCCCACGCTATGGTGCCAATCCTAACGGCATTGGCACCCGGCCGACGGTGCAGCGCAACTATGAAGTGGTCGCGGCGCTGGCCAACGACATCCTCGGCAATACGCTGGGCCTGACCATCGGCGATCCCGAAGGGCTCGGCCAGCATGTCGGCGGGCCGCTGAATCCGGCGGGCGGCACCCTGGTGCTGAACTCGCGCACGGTGAGCATTCCACAAGTCACCGTGACCGATCCGGAGGATGGCGAAACCATCACCATCGGCGGGCAGAGCGGGCCGCTGCATGATCCGACCGCGATCCTCTATGTGCGTAAATCCGATCTCGATCCGGTGAGCGGCAAGCTCAAACCCGGTATTCCGGTTGAGCCGCTGGTGCTGCGTGCGGCGGCAGGAGACTGCATCAACATCACTCTGGAAAACCGTCTGCCGAGCGTGATGCCTGACTTGACCCAGACTGCCGTGATGCAAGGCATGGTCAAGCGTGATCGCAACAGCGGTCTGGGCTCGACCACGTTCAGCAATAACCTGATGCGGCCGTCCAGCCACGTCGGTCTGCACGCGCAGTTGCTGGCGTACGACATCACCAAATCCGACGGCGCCAACGTTGGCGCCAACCCGATCCAGACCGTGCCACCGCGTGTCGGCAACAGCGGCGCGTACCCGACCCGTACCTATCAGTACTACGCCGGGCACCTGGAGCGTGAAGGCAAACCGGTGACTCAACTGGGCCGCAGCGTCGACAACATCAACGCCACGGCGGTGGAGTTCGGCGGCTTGAACATCACCCCGGCGGACGTGATCAAGCAGCCGCAAAAAGGTCTTGGCGGGGCGATGAGCATCCTGCCGATCGGCGCGACCTGGGTTGACGATGCGCGCAAGGTCAACGCCACGGTCACCGCGCCTGGGCAGACCAGCTACCGCGATTTCGCGATGGTCTGGCACAAGGCGTTGAACACCCGTTGGGCCAATGGCCGGCCGGTGGAAGGGATTGCCGCTGAGGGCTTCGGTGTGCCGACCGACCCGCAGGACAACTCGAGCATGGCGATCAACTACAAGACCGAACCGCTGTGGTATCGCTTCGGCCTCGCCCCGGATGCACCGTTCGGGCATGCCGATGGCGCGGGTTACGGCGACATGGTCAACGCGCACATGGCTTACAGCAATGCGCTGGTCGGCGGTGATCCGCAGACGCCGGTGCTCTACGCCAAACCGGGGCAGCCGTTGCGGACGCACATTCTGATGCCGAGCGGTGGCAGTCGTGGCACCACGTTCCAGCTCGATGGGCATGTCTGGTCGGTCAATCCGTTCCAGGCCGAGAAGAGCGACACCGGGGGGTATCCGATGGGCACGCCGGGCGTGGGCTCGGTGCGCTTCGGCTACAACCCGATGTCGATGTACATCGGTGCCCACGAAAGCATCCTGCCGGCTGCGCACTTCAGCTTCATGATTCCGAGCGCTGGTGGCAGCAATGCGATCCCGGGGGATTACCTGTTCCGCGACTACGGCGCCTACGGCAACACCTCCGGGTTATGGGGCTTGCTGCGCGTGACCAACGAACCGGAACCGGCACCGCCAAGCCAGTAGGCACAAACGCAAGACCTGTAAATGCAAAACCCTGTGGGAGCTGGCTTGCCAGCGATGACGGCGGCACAGGCGCCATTGATGTGACGGAAAGGACGCCATCGCTGGCAAGCCAGCTCCCACAGGGATCGCGTCGTTTGGTTTGAATGTGTAGGGGAGGGTTGTATGAACAGGATCATCAACATCATCGGTATTTGCACCCTGGCCACGGCCGGGGCGTTGCTGACGCTGAGCGAGGTTGCGCTGGCGCAAACCGGCGTGACTCAGACGTTGGCCCGCGACGGCGTTGCGGTGGATTTCAACCTCAAGCCACTCGCCGCCGACGGCAAACTGCGTGAAGGCGAATTCGCCGATGTGCAGTTCCGCGTCACTGACGGCGCCTCCGGCCAGCCGTTGTCCGGGGTAGCGCCGGGCGCCTGGGTCGATCCGCAAACCCTCGCCGCCGACCAGGCTCAGGGCCGCGACCAGAGCTGCAAAGCCCGGGTCGGCGTGTTCCTCAAGTCCAACATCGGCGCGCGGCCGTTGCTCGACCTCAACAGCTATTTCCTGCTGGTGATGAACCGCGACGCCAGCATCGCCGTGGTCGATCCGTCGGTATCGGTTGGCGGCATCACCAGCACCCTCGCGCGGATCGAACTCAAACAACCGCCGATGGACTGGGTCACGCCCAAAGACAACAAACGCGTGTTCGTCTCGATGCCGACAGCGGGCGAAGTGGCCGTTATCGACAGCGAACAATTCAAGGTTCTCGATTCGGTCAAAGCCGGCAGCCAACCGGTGCGCGTGGCGCTGCAACCGGATGAACGTCTGCTGTGGGTCGGCAACAACGCCAGCAAAGCCGAAGACTCCGGCGTGACGGTGATCGACAGCCAAAGCCTCAAACCCCTGAAACATTTGCAGACCGGGCGCGGCCACCACGAAATCAGCTTCAGTAAGGACAGCCGCTTCGCTTTCGTCAGTAACCGCGACGACGGCACCGTCAGCGTGATCGACATCGCCAGCCTGAACATCGTCCAGCAGATCAAAACCGGCTCTCATCCCTTGTCAGTCGCCTACTCAGCGCTGTCCGGCGCGGTCTACGTCGCCGATGGCAAAGACGGCACCGTCACCGTGATCGACGCCAGCACCCACGCCATCCGCCGGGTGATCAAACTGCAACAAGGCCTCGGCCCGATGGGCTTCAGCGCCGACGGCCGCTTCGGTCTTGTGCTCAACACCTTGGAAAACCGCGCCACGGTTATCGACGCCGCGACCAGCAGCGCGATCCACGACCTCGACGTCAGCGCCGAACCCTACCAAGTGGTGTTCACCCAGGCCTACGCCTACATCCGCGGACTCGCTTCACCGAAAGTCACCATGATCAACCTGTCCTCCCTCGGCGAAGGTCGCCAGCCGATCAGCCAAGGTTTCGAAGCGGGCCCGCAAGCGCCGCGCCTGGCCGGGGATTTACCGCTGGCCTCAAGCTTGGCGGTGTCGCGTGACGACAACGCGGTGTTCGTGGTCAACCCGGTCGACAACACCACCTACTTCTACGCCGAAGGCATGAACGCGCCGATGTCCGGTTACCCCAACCGTGGTCAGATCGCCCGCGCCGCCATGGTTATCGACCGCAGCCTGCGCGAGGTCTCGCCGGGGCTGTACAGCGCCCGGGTGAAACTGCCGGCAGCAGGGCGCTTCGACGTGGCGTTCCTGCTCAACCAGCCGAACATCATTCACTGCTTTACCGCGCAGATTGATCCTGACGGCAAACCGCAAAAACACCTCGGCCAGCCGAAAGTCGAGTTCCTCCTCGACAAGACTGCCGTGGCACTCAACGACCCTTACGTCGTGCGTTTCCGCATCGTCCAAGGCAAAGACAAAACCCAGCGCAGCGGGGTGAAAGACGTGCAACTGCGCTACTACCTCGCGCCCACCTCGCACCCGCGTGAAGTGGCCGCGCTGGAAGTCGCCGACGGCGTGTACGAAGCGCCGATCAGCCTCGACCGCAGCGGCGCCTGGTACCTGCATGTGCGTGCGGCATCGCTGGGCGCCGGTTTCGATGACAGGACCTTTGCCAGTGTTCGGGTAGCCCCCGGCCAGGCCCGTTGAAGAGGAGTTTCGACATGAACCGATTTGCTTCCACTGGCCTGCTGACCCTGTGTCTGTTGAGCCTTGGCATTCAACAAGTCCACGCTCATTCGGCCGACGAACACGCCGGACACAAAGCCCCGGCCAGCAGCACTCAGGAACACGCCCAGGTGAAATTCGCCAACGTGCCGCTGCTCGACCAGAACGGTAAAACCGTACGCCTGGAACAAGACTTGGTGCAGGGCAAAATCGTCGTCATGAGTTTTATCTACACCAGTTGCACCACGGTGTGCCCGGTGGTCTCGTCGATCATGGGCAAGGTGCAGAAACAACTCGGCGCGCGCGTTGGCGAGGAAGTGCAACTGGTGTCGATCAGCATCGACCCACAGCGCGATGACCCGAAACGCCTGCAGGATTATGCGCGCACCTTCCAGCGCGGGCCGGGCTGGAGCTGGTTGACCGGTTCGCCGCAGTCGATCAATGAAACCCTCAAGGGCCTCGGCAGTTTCAGCGGCGACCTGAAGAGTCATCAACCGCTGATCCTCGTCGGCGACGGCGACAGCCGCCACTGGATGCGCTACTACGGCTTCACTGATCCGGCGCTGCTGGCCAAGGAAGTGGAAAAACTCAGCGGCCTGCGCACCCACGCCAAACACACCGCCATCGCCATGGAGCAACAGCCATGAGACTGCTCGACTGGATCTCCCTGACCGTGTGCTTCTGGATTCTCGGTAACGTCGCGTTCGCTCACGAAGGCCATGTCTCTGAGCCGCCAGCCGCCGTGGCTGCCGCGCCGGCCAAAGGCACCCACGATGCGAAAACCTGGTTCACCGACACGCCGTTGCAGGATCAGAACGGCGAGACTTTGCGCTTCTACAGCGACGCGCTGCAAAACCGCATCGTCCTGCTTAACGTGATCTTCACTAGCTGCAACGATGCCTGCCCGCTGATCACCCAAAAGCTCAAGGAAGTGCGCGAGCTGCTCGGTGACAAGGCACAGGACATCACCTTCATTTCCCTTACCAGTGACCCGCTGCGCGACACGCCGGCGGTGCTCAAGGCTTACACCTTGAAGCAGGGTTCCGATGACCCTCATTGGCTTTTTCTTACTGGCGACAAAGCGCAGATGGACCTGGTATTGAGCCGCATCGGCCAGATCGTGCCGACGCCCGAGCAGCATTCCACGCAGTTGATCGTCGGCGATGTCGCCAATAAACGCTGGAGCAAGATCCGTCCCGACGCCCCGGCCGCCGCCATTGCCCAGCGCTTGCAGTTGCTGACAATGCCCGTGGCCGGCCGCTGAGTTCGCGCCATGAACCTGAGCCGCGTCCTCGCCCTGATCCTGCTCGCTGGCGTCAGCCTTGGCGCGAGTGCTGCGCCGCTGACACCCGAAGAGGCGGCGGGCAAACGCTTGTACCGCCAGGGTCTGTCGGCCAGTGGCGAGGCGATCATGGCGCGGGTCGGTGCGGCAGATGTGTTGCTGCCGGCGACCAGTCTTCCGTGCGTCAATTGCCATGGCGCCGATGGCCTTGGTCGACCCGAAGGAGGGGTGCGTCCGCCGCCGCTGAACTGGGCGCGACTGACCAGCACCTACGGCCAGCAACAGGTCAACGGGCGCAGCTATCCGGCCTACAGCGAAAGCACTCTGGCCATTGCCATCGAGCAGGGCCGCGACCCCGGCCACAATCGTCTCGACCCGAGCATGCCGCGCTTTGTGCTGTCGATGAAGGATCAGCGCAACCTCACCGCCTATCTCAAACGCCTCGCCGATGAGCGTGACCCCGGCCTCGATGCCGAGACCTTGCACCTGGGCACCTTGCTGCCCAGCCAAGGCCCGTTGGCCGAGGAGGGCGCGACGGTGGCAGCTGTGCTCAACGGCAGTGTCGCGCGGATCAACCAGGCCGGTGGCATTCACGGCCGACAGTTGCGGTTGACGGTGATCGATCCCGGCCCGGATCGCATCAGTGCCGAACAGGCGTTGCAGCGTTTGATCGAGCAGGAACAAGTGTTCGCGTTGATCGCACCGCTGGCACCGGCCCTCGACGGCGAACTGGCGAAACGGTTGGAGCAGTCCGGCGTGCCGCTGATCGGTGCCTTGTCGTTGCTCGGGGCGATGCAGGCCAGCCCGCAGATTTTCGAGCCATTGCCAGGCTTGCGGGAACAGTTGATCGCGCTGGCCGATTACGCCACGGCCAGCCTGCGCGTGCTGCAAGGGCCGACGCTGATCGCCTATCCCTATGACCCGCTGCAAGCGCAAGCAGCGGCGACCCTCGCTCAGTACTTACAGGATCACGGCTGGCAAAAAGTCCTTTTGCAAGCCTACGACCCGGCAGCAGAGGCTTTGCCGCTGGGTTCGCGATCGGTGTTCTATCTGGGCAATGGCGGCGGTTTCAGTCGCCTGGCAACGCGGCTGCAAAGCGCCGGGCAAGTGCCTTACCTGTTTGCCGCCTCCAGCCAGGTGGCCGGTGATCTGCTGCAAGTGCCCGACGGCTTCACCCGGCGGGTGTTTCTTGCCTATCCGTTCGTGCCCAGCGACTGGACCCAAACCGGGCGCATGGCCCTGACGCTGCTGCGCGAAGGCCAGGGCCTCGGCGCCCAGCATGCGGTGCTGCAAGTCGGCGCTTATGCCTCGATGTTACTGCTCAGCGAAGGCATGAAGCAGGCTGGCCGCGACGCCAGCCGGGAAAAACTGGTGGCGGCGCTGGAAGGCCTGCACGACTTCGACACCGGCCTGACCCCGCGCCTGAGTTTCGGCCCCGGCCGACGCCTGGGCTTGAGCGGCGCACACGTGGTCACCGTGGACTTGCCGGATCAGCGCTTTTATCTGGTCGCACCCTATAAACCGATTGTTGCCAGCCCCTGAATGGAGGGCCCGATCATGAAGCTCACAACGCTGATAATGCTGCTGACCTGTTGGCTGCCGATGGCGTGGGCCAATAACGAACCGGCCGTGGCGCGGGTCAATGGCGAGGAAATCTCCGGGTTTCGCTTCGAGCGTTTCTTCGCCGAATACCTCGAAGATCAGGGCCGCGCCGTGGCGAGCATTCGTAGCCCCAGGGCCTATAAAGAGCTGCGTCAGGCAGCGCTGCAAACGCTGATCGACAAAGAACTGCTGTGGCAGGAGTCGCAAAAGCGCGGTGTGCAGATCGACGATCAAGTGGTGCGTCAGCAAGTCGAGCAGACCCGCAGTGCCATCGGCGGCACGGATAAATTCGTCCGGCGCTTGCAGGACGCCGGTTTCGATGAGGCATCCTTCACCGAGTACACCCGCCGCGAACTGGCGGCGCAGCAGATGTTCGCCGAACTGATCCGCGCCAACACCTTGCAACCCCGCCACCTGCTGATCCGTGTGCCCGCGCAAGCAGATACAGCCACTGTGGCTGAAGCACGTCTACGCTTGTTGCAAATGCGCGCCTCGATTGTCAGCGGGGCGAGTTTTGCCAGCGATCCGGTGCGTTCACCGTTCGGCTGGCATGTGATTTATTTGCCGAACCACCTGGAGGCCGCCGATGTCCCAGATTTGCAGGGGCTGGATACAGTCAGGGCACAGCTCGCCCGACAGCAACAGACCCAGGCTCGTCGTCAGGTGCTCGCGCAATTACGAGTGCAGAACAGGATCGAACGAATTGACGACGACTGAAGGTTCCCCCCCAATAGTGGGGAATGGCTTCGATGCCCATTCAGGTGCTTCCCCGTTTCTGGGGAACGGGGTACCGGGACGAGCGGGCATTGTCATTAAATTCAAGGACATGAAGACGTAAAATCACCGGCACTCAGCCTGGCATGAAGTGTGCGTTACCCCTGGTAAGGCGCACTCTCAGGGCGGGGTCATCGGACCTGCTGTTTCAAGGAGTCGACCTTGGTTAACAAAGTACTGGTTGTCGAAGACGAACAGCTGCTTGCACAGAACCTTCAGGATTATCTGTCGGCGCAGGGGCTGGACGTCCGGATTGCACATGACGGAGCGACGGGTATCGGTTTGGCCGAAACGTTCGCCCCCGACGTGCTGGTGTTCGATTACCGCTTGCCCGATATGGAAGGCTTTGAGGTGCTCGACGCGGTCCGCCAGAACAGGACGTGTAATTTTGTGCTGATAACAGGTCACCCCACCGCTGAAGTCTGTGAGCGGGCGCGGCAACTGCAAGTCAGCCACATCCTGTTCAAACCGTTTCCATTGGCGGAACTGGCCCGAGCTGTCTGCGACCTTCTGGGCATCAAGCGCGAAGCGAAACCCGGTGCGAGCCCTTCCGAGGGCTTCGTCGAACGACGCCAGAGCAGGATCGAGAGCTTCCCGTTGCAGTTGTACGATGGCAGTTGGGTGTTGGCGGATCGGCGACGGCAGTCGCAATCCATGGCGCCGGACGACGATCAAATGCTCACCGGGGAGTAATGGCGCGATCAGACGTTCCGGCACTTGCCGCCAAGGTTTGCCGCGCCGACAGGGCTCTAAGCCCCGGTTGGAGAGCAAGCCATGGAACGTCTGTCCGTTGTCGTCGAACCGCTGCTGGCCGAATGCGCCCCCGAGCGCTTTTCCAGTGAACAGCTTGCCCAGGCCCGGGCGCGGGCCGCCACCTCCGGCGAACGCGTCCTCGAAGCCCTTGGCGTACTCTGTGAACTGGCGCCGATGCCGTTCATTCACACCCTCGGCGCCACCCTGCATTACCCGGTGCTCGACACCGACAGCCTGTTTCAAGCGACGCCGGTGTTCGACCGGGTCACCCTCGCACAATGCCTGAAACGTGAATTCATCCTGCTGCGCCACAACGACGAAGTCATCGGCGTGTTTGCCGACCCCTTCGACCCGGCGCGGCTGGCCTGGATCGACGATTGCCTGCATGGCGCGCCGCTGCATCTGGTGCACGCCGATGACCTCAAGGCCTATCTGGCCCGCCACGAAGAAAGCTTCCACGCGGTCGAATCGCTGAACGCCCAAGGCGACACCCACAACGAAATCGACACCCTGCAAAGCCTGTCGCTGACCAGCATCAGCGAAGACGCCAGCAGCGTGGTGAAACTGGTCAACTCGACCCTCTACGACGCGCTGAAAATGCACGCCAGCGACATTCACCTCGGCACCACCGGCCACGGTCTGGTGATCAAGTACCGTATCGATGGCGTGCTCAACAACATCAGCAAAGTCCAGGGCAACGAGTTCGCCGAGCAGGTGATTTCGCGGGTCAAGGTCATGGCTGAACTGGACATCGGCGAGAAGCGCGTACCGCAGGACGGTCGTTTCAAGATTGGCATCAGCGGCCGCCAGATCGACTTCCGCGTATCGATCATGCCGAGCATCTTTGGCGAAGACGCGGTGCTGCGGGTGCTCGACAAACAGGATCTGGCCGACAAGGTTTGCGGCGTGCAATTGCAGGCGCTGGGCTTTGAAGACGAAACCCTGCGCCAGTTGCGTCGCCTCGCCGCCGAACCCTACGGCATGGTCCTTGTGACCGGCCCGACCGGCAGCGGCAAGACCACCACGCTGTACGCGATGATCACCGAGATCAACCATGGTGTGGACAAGATCATCACCATCGAAGACCCGGTTGAATATCAATTGCCGGGGGTGCTGCAAATCCCGGTCAACGAGAAAAAAGGCCTGACCTTCGCCCGGGGTTTGCGCTCGATCCTGCGCCACGACCCGGACAAGATCATGGTCGGCGAAATCCGTGACCCGGACACCGCGCAGATCGCCGTGCAATCGGCGCTCACCGGCCACCTGGTGTTCACCACCATCCACGCCAACAACGTTTTCGACGTGATTGGCCGCTTCACCCAAATGGAAATCGACCCGTACAGCCTGGTCTCGGCGCTCAACGCGATTCTCGCTCAGCGGCTGATCCGGCTGGTGTGCGCCAGTTGCAGCGCGCCGGTCAATCCAAGCGATGAAGAGCTGCGCGCCTCTGGCCTCGATCCGCAGAAAGTCGATCACTACCACTTCGTTCACGGCAAAGGCTGCGGGCACTGCCGGGGCAGCGGTTATCGCGGGCGCACGGCGATTGCCGAGTTGCTGCACCTCGACGACGAACTGCGCCAGATGATCGTCGAGCGCCAACCGATCACCCAAATCAAAGCCCTGGCCTGCGCCCGTGGTTTGCGCCTGTTGCGCGAATCGGCGCTGGAGCTGGTGGAACAAGGTCGCACCACGCTGGAGGAGATCAATCGTGTCACTTTTATCGCGTGAGCGTTTTGTCGCCGTGCTCGGCGCCAGCGGTGTTGGCCTCGGTCAGCGGCGCGGCAGCGAGACCCTGTGGCTGGGCAGCGTCGGTTACATCGACGAAGGCTTCCAGAGCTACGCGGTGGCGCTGGACACCCTCGACCGCCTGCTCGGTGAACACGCCCGCGCCGGGGCCGAATTGAGCGTGGTCATCTCCGGGCACTTCAGCCGCTTCTGCCTGGTGCCGTGGAGCGCGCAGATCAGCAGCCCTGAGGAACTGCGCGGCTTTGCCCAACTGTGTTTTGAAGACCTGTTTGGCGCGCCGACCCAGCCGTGGAGTCTGGTGCTGTCTGCTGAGCCGGCCGGTTACGACCGCATCGCCAGTGCCTTGCCGCAGGACTTGCTGGAACGCTTGCGCACGCTGGTCAGCGCTCGTGGGTTGCGTCTGCGCTCGGTGCAGCCGTATCTGATGGCGGCGTTCAACCGCTTCGACAAAAGCCTCGATGCCGGCGACTTCCTGTTCGTCGTCGCCGAGCCGCAACGCAGCGTGTTGTTGCTCGCAAGGGAAGGGCGCTGGGCCGGCGTGCGCTCAGTCGGCGGCAGCGACAGCGATGCGGCGCTGAGTGCATTGATCGGTCGTGAACGGCAGTTGCAAGCCTCGACCAGCGAACGCGCGTTCAACGTTTATCTGCATGCCCCGGCGCGCCTCGATGCGCATCCGGACGTGGCGGGTGTGCAACTGCGCACCCTTGAAGATGACTCGATGACTGTGCGTGACGGCTTGTACGTCATGTCCCGGGCGGTGGCCTGAGATGCGCGCGCTCAATCTCGACTTTCAGCCGCGTCCGCGTTCCGGCCCGTTGGGTTGGAGCTTGCTCGGCGGCGGTGTACTGCTGGCGCTGCTGTGCTTCGGTGTGCAACAGCACCTCGACGCGCACACCGAACAGCAACAAGGCCACCTGCAAACCACTCAGCGTCAGCTCACCGGCGACAGCGGCGCCAAGTCCAGCCTGAGCCCGGCGGAAACCCGCGAGCAAGCGGCAAACCTCGCCGAGATGCGCAAGGTCTCGCAGCAACTGCGCCGGCCGTGGGAACGCCTGTTCGCCATGCTCGAAGCGATGCCGCGCGATGACGTCGCGCTGCTGACCCTGACCCCGGATGCGCGCAAAGGCCAGGTCCGCATCAGTGCCGAAGCGCGGGATCTGCAAGCGATGCTCGATTTCCACAAACGTCTGGAAGCCAGCGACGAGCTGTCTGACGTGTCGCTGCTCAGCCACGAGATCGTCGTCAAATCGCCGGAGCAACCGGTGCAATTCAACCTGTCGGCGACTTGGGAGATTGGCGATGCGAATCCCTAGACTGATCGTCCACGAATACCTGCAAGGCCTCGGCGTTCCGGGCCTGGCCGGGCTGGCGCTGCTGCTGGTCACCGTGGCTTGGGCACTCGGCAGTTTGTTGCCGGGCTGGCAATCGTTGCAGCACCTCAGCCAACAGACTCAGGAAGCCACCGCATACCTGGCCAAGGTTGAAGACGGCAGCATCGCGCCGCCCGTAGTGCCACAACGTCAGCTCGACGATTTCCGCAACAAACTGCCGGCGCAGCCGCAAGCCACCGTCGCCATCGACCGCATCTACGCCCTCGCAGCGCAAGAACACATCACTCTGGCACGCGGCGAATATGCACTCGGCGTCGATCCGAAAACCCATCTGGCGCGTTATCAGATCCTGTTGCCAGTGCGCGGCAGCTACCCGCAACTGCGGCGCTTTCTGCACGCCTTGCTCGGCCAGTTGCCGGCGGTGGTGGTGGAAGACCTTGAGTTGCAACGCAAGAAGATTGGCGACACCGACCTCAATGGCCGGATTCGTATGACCCTTTACCTGTCGAGGTCGTGATGAATACCAAACGCGTGACAGGGTGGCTAGCGTTCTTCGCTGTGGCGGCGGCGCTGGCGTGGTTGCCGGAATATTTCTCGCCAACCGAGGACGCCGATTCGAATGAAGTGGCCGTCGCCACGCCGGGGAAAACCCGGGGCGCGCTGCCGGCCAGCACCGCCAAGGCCAAAGATGCCCCGATCAAGGACCTGAGCCCGGCCGGCGACCTGTTCGCGGCCAAATCCTGGAAGGCCGCGCCGACCCTGGCCACGGTCACCGAAATGGCCATCAATCCAGCAACTGTGGTGCAAGCCCCGAGCCTGCCACCGGTGCCGTTTCAGTTCGTCGGCAGGCTGCATGACCGCAGCGATCTGCAAGTGTTTTTGCAGAACGGCGAAAAGATCTACGTCGTGCGCAACGGGGATGTGATCGACGACACCTGGAAGATCACCGGCATTTCCGATGTGGAATTGAGCCTGGTCTACCTGCCTTTGCATTTGTCGCAGACCCTGTCTGTGGGGAGTACGCAATGAACCGTTGCCGTTTGCTGATGAGCCTGGGCCTGTGTGCCGGGCTGGCCGCGTGCAGTTCCGCACAAGTGGCCAACAAGGAAGCCGCCGACCTGATTGAACAGGGGCAGTACGAGGCGGGGCTGGCCCGGATCGAGGAAGGCCTGCGTGAGAATCCTCGCGACACCGAGTTGCACCTACTGCTCAACAGCGGTCGGGCCAAGGCAATTACGGCGCTGCTGACGACCGGTGATACCGACCGCTCGCGTCGCGACTTCGCTTCGGCGCGGGTGGCCTACAACCGCGTGCTGACCATCGAACCGAACAACCGCCGCGCTCAGGATGCCCTGAAGCAGATGGACTACCTGCGCAGCATGGACGAGAAACTGGAACTGGCCCGTGGCGACCTGCGTCGCGGCGACATTTACGGCGCTGATCGGCAGGTCAAACAGATCCTCGAACTCGACCCGAACAACGAAGGCGCGCTGGCGCTGCAAGGCAACATTCGTCTGGTGCAGAGCCGCAACGTGATTGCCTATCCGCAACTGCGCACCAAGCTTGACCGTCCGGTGACTCTGGAATTTCGCGACGCCAATCTCAAGACCATTTTCGAAGTGCTGTCGCAGGTCGCCGGGCTGAATTTCATCTTCGACAAAGACCTGCGCCCGGACATGAAAGCGACGATCTTCGTGCGTGACGTGCGCATCGAAGACGCCGTAACCCTGCTGCTGCAACAGAACCAGTTGCACCAGAAAGTGGTGAACGAAAACACCTTGCTGATCTATCCGGACTCGCCGCAGAAAGTGAAGGATTACCAGGAACTGGTGATGCGCACGTTCTACCTGACCAGCATCGACGCCAACACCGCGCTCAACATGGTGAAAACCATGCTCAAGACCCGCGATGTGTTCGTCGACGAACGCCTCAACACCCTGACCATGCGCGACACCGAAGACGCTGTGCGCATGGCCGAGAAACTGCTGCAGTCGCAAGACCAGTCCAACCCGGAAGTGGTGCTTGAAGTGGAAGTGATGGAAGTCGCCACTCAACGCATCCTCGACCTCGGCCTGCAATGGCCGAACACCTTCGGCGTGGTCAACAGCGACGGTTCGGCGGTGACCCTGCTTGATCAACTGAAAGGCATCAACTCCAGCCGGATTTCGATTTCGCCATCGCCGCAAGCCAAGATCAACGCTCAGGACAATGACATCAACACCCTCGCCAGCCCGGTGATTCGTGTGAGCAACCGCGAGCAGGCGCGGATTCACATCGGTCAGCGTGTGCCGATCATCAGCGCGACTTCGGTGCCGTCGACTCAAGGCCCGGTGATCACTGAGAGCGTCACTTATCTGGACGTCGGTCTGAAGCTCGAAGTGCAACCGACCGTGCACCTGAACAACGAAGTGGCGATCAAGATTGCTCTCGAAGTGAGTAACGCGACGCCGCTGGAACCGACCCGTCAGGGCACGATCCCGGTGCAGGTCGACACCCGCAACGCACAAACCTCACTGCGCCTGCATGACGGCGAAACGCAGATCCTCGCCGGCCTGATGCGCAACGACCACGGCGCCACCGGCAACAAGATCCCGGGCCTCGGCGATATTCCTGGCATTGGCCGGCTGTTCGGCAGCAACAAGGATACCGTCGGCAAATCCGAACTGGTGCTGTCGATCACCCCACGGATCGTGCGCAACCTGCCGTACCAGAGCCCGTCGGACATGGAATTCTCCACCGGCACTGAAACCAGCATGCACATTCAGGCCCCGGATCGTTCGCAGAGCTACGTGATGCCGTCGCCGGCCGCGCAGCCGCGTGCCGTCGGTGAATCGGCCGTGGCCACCACCCGCGTCACCGTCGAGAAGCCTTGATCATGAACGCCTCCCAACGCGGTTTCACCCTGATCGAAGTCGTGGTGACGCTGGCCCTGATCGGCCTGTTGGCGAGCATGGCCGCGCCGCTGACCGAGACTTTGGTGCGGCGTGGCAAGGAGCAGGAATTGCGCAACGCGCTGTACCAGATTCGCGATGGCATCGACGCCTACAAACGCGCCTTCGATGCCGGCTACATCGAGAAGTCGCTGAACAGCAGCGGCTACCCGCCGAACCTGCAAGTACTGGTCGAAGGCGTGCGCGATGTGCGCAGTGCCAAAGGCGCCAAGTTCTACTTTTTACGCCGCATCCCGCGCGATCCGCTGGTGCCGGCCAAACGTGACGACGAAGGGGGTTGGGGCGTGCGCGCCTACAACAGTTCGGCTCAGAACCCGCGCGATGGCGAGGACGTTTTCGACGTCTACTCCCACGCTCGGGGCAAGGGCCTCAACGGCATCGCCTACCGCGAGTGGTGAACCTCATGCGCCGGGAAAAAGGTTTTACCTTGCTGGAGCTGATGGTGGTGATGGCGATCATCGCCACGCTGATGACCATCGCGCTGCCGCGCTACTTCAACAGCCTCGAAGCGTCGAAGGAAACCACCCTGCGCCAGAGCCTGTCGGCGATGCGCGAGGCGCTGGATCACTTCTACGGCGACACCGGACGGTATCCGGATTCCATCGAGCAACTGATCGAACAACGTTACCTGCGCAACGCACCACTCGATCCGATCACCGAACGCAAAGACCAGTGGGTACTGATCGCGCCACCGGACGGCGTCGCCGGTGGTGTGGCCGATATCAAAAGCGGTGCTACCGGGAGGGCGCGTGATGGCAGCCAGTATTCCGAGTGGTAACCGCGCGCAGCAGGGTGGCTTCACCTACCTCGGCGTGCTGTTCCTCATCGTAGTGATGGGCATGGGCCTGGCCAGTGCCGGCGAGTTGTGGTCGACCGCTTCGCGTCGTGACCGTGAACGCCAGTTGCTCTGGGTCGGCACTCAGTACGCACAGGCGCTGCGCAGCTACTACCGCAGTTCGCCGGGGTTGGCGCAGTACCCGAAAGAACTGGCGGATCTGCTTGAAGATCAGCGTTTTCCCGAGGCCAAGCATCACCTGCGTCAGCTCTATCCGGACCCGATCGGTCAGGGTGAATGGGCGCTGCAACGTGGTTTTGATGGACGCATCACCGGCCTCAACAGTCCTTCGACCGAGCTGCCTTTGAAGCAATCGGGCTTCCCGACGCAGTGGTCGGATTTCGAAGGCATGCAGCGTTATTCGGACTGGCAGTTCGTCGCCGAAAAAGCCTTCCTCGACGGCACCAATGGCCCGGCGAAAGGCCAGTCGAATCTGCCACAGGCGTTGCAGCCATGACTCGCCACTGGTGGTGCGCGCTGGTCTTCACCCTAGCGGCGAGCTGCGCCCAGGCCGGTGAAGAAGACGAAATGATGGGTTTCATCGTCGATGACACGATCTCGCACATCGGCCACGACTTTTACTACTCGTTCAGTGAACGCCTGCGCGACACCAGCCCGATGGATTTCAACCTGGTGGTGCGCGAGCGGCCCGACGCGCGCTGGGGCAGCCTGGTGACCGTGGAATATCAGCAACGCCTGGTTTATCGGCGCTTCCTGCCGCCGAACACCGTGGAACTGAGGGACGAGGCCTACGCGGCCGCCGACTGGGTTCGACGCCAGGTTGTCCAGCGCAAGCTGGAGGCTCTGTTGCAGGACACCACCGACCTTGAGAAGGACGAACTATGAACAGCACAACGTTCTCACGGCGCAGCGGATTCTGGATCTCGGGGTTGTTGATCGGGCTCGCCAGCGCCGCTGCCGTCCAGGCCACCGAACTGGTCTACACACCGGTCAATCCGTCGTTCGGCGGCAACCCGCTCAACGGCACCTGGTTGCTCAACAACGCCCAGGCGCAAAACGATCACGACGACCCGGACATCCAGAGCCGTTCGGCGGTGGCCGGCACCTCGGCGCTGGAGCGTTTCACCAGTCAATTGCAATCGCGGCTGCTAGGGCAGTTGCTGGACAACATCTCCACTGGCAACACGGGGAGCCTGTCCACCGACTCTTTTATCGTCAACGTCATCGACGACTCCGGGGCACTGAGCATTGAAGTGACCGATCGAGCGACCGGTGAGGTTTCGGAAATTCAGGTGAACGGCCTCAACCCATGACGGGCTGACGGTTCCGGGGAGTGACGGACATGAAAAAGATCATCGCGTTAGGGCTGCTGTTGGCGACATTACAAGGGTGCAGTCTGCGGGAGCCGATGTCGGCCGAGCAGGACACCGAAACCCCGACCCTGACTCCAAGGACTTCGACTTATTACGACTTGCTGAAGATGCCGCGGCCTAAGGGGCGGTTGATGGCGGTGGTGTACGGTTTCCGTGATCAGACCGGGCAGTACAAGCCGACCCCGGCGAGTTCGTTTTCCACCAGTGTGACTCAGGGTGCGGCGTCGATGTTGATGGACGCAATGCAGGCCAGTGGCTGGTTTGTCGTGCTGGAGCGGGAAGGGCTGCAGAACCTGTTGACTGAACGCAAGATCATTCGCGCGTCGCAGAAGAAGCCGAATACGCCGGTGAATATTCAGGGTGAGCTGCCACCGTTGCAGGCGGCGAACATGATGCTCGAAGGCGGGATCATCGCCTATGACACGAATGTGCGTAGTGGTGGGGAAGGGGCGCGGTATCTGGGGATTGATTTGCAGCGTGAGTATCGGGTGGATCAGGTGACTGTGAACTTGCGTGCGGTGGATGTGCGCAGTGGGCAGGTGTTGGCGAATGTGATGACCAGCAAGACGATTTATTCGGTGGCGCGCAGTGCGGGGATTTTCAAGTTTATCGAGTTCAAGAAGTTGCTTGAGGCTGAGGTTGGGTATACGACGAATGAGCCGGCGCAGTTGTGTGTGTTGTCGGCGATTGAGGCGGCGGTGGGGCATATGGTGGCGCAGGGGATTGAGCGGCGGTTGTGGCAGGTGGCGGGGGACGCTTCTGTGCCTTCGCAGGATGATGTGTTGAATCGGTATTTGAGCCAGAACAAGGTTGATCCGGAGGTGGAGTGAACGTGGCGGCCTTCGGGCCGACCAGGTTCTGGCTGGGCGGTGAGTTCTGGTTGACCGGGTACATATCCGTTTCTGCGGTAACGGCTGCTTAGGGTTCCGCCCTTACGGCGGGTCACCTTTTCCAAACGCCGAAAAGGTAACCCAAAAGGCTTGCTCCTACGTGCGGCCCGCTCGCTGGGGCTCGGGGTTCCTTCGCTCCGGGATCGATCCGGGCGCAGCGCCTACGGTTTGCTTCGCTGCACCTCCTCTCGCTGTGTTTGGCTGCGCCAAACGGTCGCTGCGCTCCCACGCCCGGATCAATCCCTCCACTCAGCCTTCCGACGTCGCCCGTGGATCAAGATCAAGAGCAGGCGAGCTGACACTCGGCCTATTGAGTGGTGAAGAGCACGGCGCGCACGGCTTTGGTTTTTGTGGTGCTCTTGCCCCTCACCCCAGCCCTCTCCCGAGGGAGAGGGAGCCGATTTGTGGGCCGTTCAAAATCTGAGTTCAACGCGGTATTTCACGTCGGCGTAGCTCTCCCAAACACCTCGGTCAGTTCCCTCTCCCTCCGGGAGAGGGCTAGGGTGAGGGCTGCGATCTGAAGTGTGTTTAAAGAAGTGTCTGAATCGGCGGAACCTTCCCACAAGGTTTTCAGGTTGTCCGTCGGACGTCCGGTCTCTAGCCTGTGTTCGTCGCTGCCAATTCAGCGACCGGGCATGGAAACCCGAAGACACGAGAGAGCAGATACGCCTTTCATAACGTATGCTTGCGCACTTTCATTGTGTGCACTCTGTTATGGCGGTTGTGCGCGGGAGACATTCGTGTCTGCCGGGTTGCTCTCTCCCGGATTTCCAGCCTGCGTACAGCTGCCACCCATTTTTCCTGGAAGTCGAATGGGCCAGCTGAAACTATCAATGAGAGAGAATTACCATGAAAAAACCAACACCCAACCCCCCAGAACCAGACACCAACACCACATCCCCCTACGCCTCAGTCGACAGCAAAAAACTCCACGAAGCCGCCGACCGTGCCCTCGATTTCTACCTCAACCCCACACCCCACACCCCACATCATGTCCAGCGCCAACGAGCCGGAACCCATGTACCTCGCCAATCCCAGGTACAACACCGAATCCCTGCTCGCCAACGCCAGCGAAACCCTCGGCTCGGCCAGCGAAATGCTCATCAACTTCGCCGCCTCCCTGGAAACCTCACAGCGCAAAACCGCACTGGGCATCGCTCAAGTCGTCATGCTGGGCGAATTGGCGGTGAATCAAGCGCTGGATCACGTCGAGTTGAAGGATGGCTAATTAGATCGTTCCCACGCGCAGCAAAGGAATGCAGCCCCTGACGCTCTGCATCAAATTCGCAATTTGGAACTGGAGCGTCCCGAGAGCCATTCCCACGCAGAGCGTGGGAACGATCAAAAAACCGTACCTCCACGGGAAGCACGGTTTCTTGTGTTGAGACGAGGAAGCGATCTTAACCGGGGTCGCGTCGAGGGTACTCCTGACGCGTATGCAAGATGCTCACAATCTCAATTTGGTCCGCCACTTGATAAACGACGAGATAGTTCGGGCTTACCACAATCTCTCGAGTGCCGGGAGAGCGGCCTTTGCGATACAGGTGTGGATGCCAACAAAGCGCAGATGTAGTTTTTACGACGGACTTGTGAAGTGCAGTCGCCGCTACAAAATTTCGCTCGCCAATGTACTTCAGGATTTTCGAGAGTTCGACCCGAGCCTTGGGTCGCCACTTAATCTGCATCAGCGCTTTTGCGCATTGATTCCATCAAGGCATTGATTTCCTCCATCACTTGCTCATGGGGAATACTCGGACGCGGATCATCGAGAGAGGCCTGTACTTCGGCCCGAAACCAACGGTCATAACTCGCAGCCTGCTCCTCGGGATCAAGATCCGAAACAACCGGGCACAGTGGGTCGATCAAGGACGGGTCGATCATAGAACCTCCGGGTTTGGTGCCTCGAAGTCTATTCGTTAACGGTAACGCTGTCGTCGCTGTCTGGATGAATTGCATGTAGGCCTAGCTCCATGAGGATCAAGTTGTCCCGGCAAATCCTAGAGCCTGCACTTCCGACGGCCAACCGCCAGAACTTGTAAGAAAACTCCCCGAATTTCTGAAAACGTTCCGTTTTCCGTAGGACGCAACTCAAGCGTAAGCGCAAAAAAAACCGCGACCTCCTCACCAGAGAATCGCGGCCCATCAACACCCAACCCCTACTGCT
This sequence comes from Pseudomonas sp. SDT291_1_S447, assembly GCF_054070155.1. Lineage (NCBI taxonomy): Bacteria > Pseudomonadati > Pseudomonadota > Gammaproteobacteria > Pseudomonadales > Pseudomonadaceae > Pseudomonas > Pseudomonas sp. SDT291_1_S447. The sequence goes on along the minus strand of NZ_JBSVXS010000017.1, from coordinate 7,568 downwards.
GCAACACCGTCGCCTGGTTAGCTGACCCGAACTGCTGAATATTCGCGGTCTGCGTCACCCCACTCTGATCGACATTGGCAATGTTCCCGGTCCCCCCCTGGGTCACATACGCCACGTTCATCGTATCCGCCTGTTTCACGGTGATCATGTTGTCACTGCCATACAACTGCGCGGTATACGCTTGGTTCCCGGACCCCGATTGATCAAACTCGGCACTGTTCCCAGTGCCATTCGAAGACCCCTGCACCAGGTTGCCCGTCCCGCGCTGATCCGAGATCAGAATGTTGTCGCTACCATTCTGATCAAAGTACAGCTCGTTGTAGGAATCAGCCTGACTGACCGTGGTCTTGTTGCCCGTCCCGGTCTGATGCGTGGTCATGACTTGCCCGACGCCATCCTGAGTGAAGCTGGCGATGTTGCCGTTGCCCGCCTGAGTAACCGTCGCACGCTGGCCGCTGCCGAACTGGCCGCCGGATTGCGGGCCTTTCCAGTTGCTGGCGTAGACCTTGTTGTCGTTGCCCACGGAGGTGGCGTTGAGCACGTGGCTGTCGCCGTTCTGGTAGGTGAAGTGCACGTTGCCGTTACCGACCTGATACAGCGCCAGTGTCGAGTTGACCGATTCGAACTGGTCGGCGTAGATCGCGTTGCTGTTGCCGACCTGGGTGACGGCGGCGGTGTTGTTTTCGCCGAAGCTTTGGTCGACCACGGTTTCGTTGCTGTCACCGTATTGGTTGACGGTCGCCTGACTGGCCAGTTGCGCGTCCTGCCAGATTTCGGTGCCGTTGAGGTTGCCGAACTGGTTGATGCTGATGTTGCCGCCGGTGCCGTTGCGCTGGTCGCCGTAGGCGTAGTTGCCTTCGCCGGCCTGGTTGATGCCGATCTGGCCGCCGTTGTGCAGCACTTGTTCGGCGGTGCCGTAGTTGGCAGTGCCGTACTGGGTGATCACTGAACTGTTGCCGCTGCCTTCATAGAGTTGTTCGATGTTGGCTTCGTTGCTGTCGCCGAACTGGAAGGTTTTGCCCTCGCTGCCGTTCTGCGAGTCCTGATAAATGAACGAGAAGTTGCCGGTGCCTTGCTGCTGTTGCAACGCGCTGTTCGGTGAGCCGAAGCCCAACGACTGGCTGGCGTGAGCGGTGTTGAAGGCGCCGACTTGTTGCTGGGTGATGGTGGCGTTGTCTTCGTAAAGTTGTTCGGCGTAAGCGGCGTTGTAGTCGCCGACGGCGTCCTGGGTGATCACGCTGGTGGCGTGGTCTTGCACGGCGGCGGCGTCGTTGCCTTGGCCCAGTTGGGTCTGGGTAGCGGTGCTGAATGGGGCCTGGGTCTGCTTCACATCCGCGATGTTGGCGGTACCGACCTGGCTTTGGTTGGACAGGCTGTCGTCGGCCATCGCCTGGGCACTGATCATGACCAGGATGGCGGCGGTGAGGGGCGTCAGTTTGAACATGATGAACTCTCCGATGATTGGCAGTGCTTAGCGATATTGCTTGACCGAAACGCTCATGCCGTTGCCCGACTGGGTCACGGCGCTTTGCAGCCCCGCGCCGGCCTGCTCGATGCTGGCGTCGTTGTTGTTGCCGTTTTGCGAAATCTGCGCGCGGTTATGGCTGCCGTTTTGGGTAATGGAGGCGGCATTGCCGGAACCGTTCTGGTTGATCAGCGCCATCAAGTCGCTGCCCTGTTGCAGGATGTACGCTTCCTGATTGCTGCCCGACTGCACGATCTGCCCGAGCAGCGACTGACCGTTCTGTTGCAGCAGGGCGACGTTGGCCTGGCCGAGTTGATCGATCAGGGCTTGCTGACCCACCGGTGGGGGCAGTTCGCCGAGGTCGCTGCTGGTCGGGGCCAGGTCGTCGTTTTCCATCAGGTCGTCGGCGCGCCCGCCCGCAGTGCTGCACAGCAGGAGCAGGCAAAGCAGGGCGGCGGTCGGCGTGTTCATGGCGAAAATCCTGTGTGGCGTTATCCGGTTGCGAAGCACGCCCCAGCCACCCGCAAGTGGCTGGGGCGCAGGCTTACAGCGTGGTCACCGAGACCGTGCGCACGGTGCCCTGAGACGAGCGGATCGTCGCGGTCGGGTTGGCCGATGGCACCACCAGCGTGTTGTTCAGCGTCAGCCGCCAGCGTCCGGTCAACGGCACCGTGGTGGTACCAAGGGTGACCAGCCCGGAAGGGGTGGTGACCTGCACGGTTATGGTGTTGCCGGTGGTCACTGACGAGGTGCCGGTGAAGTCCCAGTTGAAGCGCCCGCCGGAGCGTGCCTGTACCGTCGATGCGGTGACGGCGAACGTTTCCGCTGCTGGCCGTGGCGACACTTGCACCGTGACCGTGGCCGGCGTCGACAGGGCACCGAAGGCGTCCCGGGCGATGTAGGTGAAGGTCGTGGTGAATGCCGTGGTCACGGTGCCCGGTGGGGTGTAGGTGATCACCGTGCCGTTGCTGCTAACCGTGCCGCGTCCGGCGGCGGGCTGGGTCAGGCTGTTGACGGCCAGTGGCACGTTGCCTTCCGGATCGGTGTCGTTGGCCAGCACGTTGATCGGGATTGCCACACCCAGGGTGGCGACGCTGTCGGCGACGGCGGTCGGTGCCTGGTTTGGCGCGACGGTAATCGTCACGGTTGCCGGGTTGGCCGAGGCCAGGCCTTTGGCGTCCTGCGCTTTGTAGGTGAAGGTGGTGGTCAGTGGCGCGTTGACCACCGCTGGCGGGGTGTAGACCACTGATGTGGTGCCGTTGAGGGCGACGGTACCTTGACCGGCGGCCGGTTGAGTCAACGCGGTGATGCCCAGTGGGTTGTTGCCATCGGGATCGCTGTCGTTGGTCAACAGACTGAGGGTGATCGGCACGCCGAAGCTGGTGCTGCCGCTGTCGGCGTTGGTGATCGGCGCCTGGTTTTCACCGGTGTCCGGCGCGCTGCCGACCACGACGACCGCTTCAGTGTCACCACCGCCAGCAGCAGATTTCACCGTCACGGTAGCGGGTGGCTGAGTCAGGTCGGCGACGGTGATGCGCTGCAGGGTGCCGGTCTTCGACAGACGTCCGTAGCCTTGGGCAACCATGTCGGGGATCGCCACTTCATCGCTCGAAGTGGCCTCGATCAGCAAGCTATGGTTGGCCCAGTTGTAGCGCGCGGTCTGCACTTTCACCACGTCGGTGAGCTTGGCTGATACGGCCGTCGGACGCGTGGTGCCGGCGGGGTTGGTGGCGGTCACGACGACTACCGGAGGTACCGCGCCAGTGCCCAAGCGGTGGCCGAAGAACAGACCATTGTTGTCACCCAGCAGACTGGTCTGGCACGGCGTTGGCGGTGGGCCGGGCAGCAGCGCCACGGTTTCGCGGAAGCACAGGGTCGAGCTGTTACTGGCCTTGGCAAACACTTCGGCACGCACGCCAGCGGCGGTGCGGCGATAGGTGGCGCGGTCGATTTCCACTTGGGTCTGCTGACGGCTGTCGAGCACTTTGCCGGACAGGCTGAACACGCTTGACTGGATCGTCCCGGCCGGCCCGGTGATGCGCAGGAAGTTGGTGTTGAACGGGCTGCCGGTCACCGCTTCGTTGAGGTTCGGGTCGCCGACGAAAGTTTCCGTGGCGCCGGTGTCCGGGTTCACTTCGGTGTACGGGCCGTTGACGCTGCGCAGGAACGGTCCGATGGCGCCATTGACGGCACCGGTGAAATTGCCTGGTGCACCGATGCCGATGTCGCGGGTGATGTTGATCGCGCGGCGTCCGGGCGCGGTGACATTGACCGTCTCGACACCGTACGGGTGAGTGATGGTGTAGGTGCCGGCAACGGGTACGTTCACCCGGATGCGAATCCGCGCGAAGCTTTGCTGATCACCGTCCGCCGGATTTTCCGAGGCGAATGCCGCTTCGATCCCGGCGACATAAGCGTCCACACCATAACCGGCAGCGTTGTCGGCAATCGTGGTTTCGGCCAGGAACCAGAAGGCTTCCGGCGGCCAGTTGTCCGGGAAAATCATCGGCTGGGCATCATCGTAGATCCCCGGCTCGGCGAGCAGAATGCACATGTAGGCCGGTGGCGTGGTCGCGGCAACGCGCGAACTGGCAGCACGCGACTGGCACAGTTCCATCGACAGCAGATTGTTGTCCTGATACCACATCGGGAATTTCCCGGTGGCGAAGGTGTAGGGGCCGGGGTCGACGGCGGCGAGTTGCGCATAGGCACTGCCGGTTAGCGAGAGAGCGAGCCCGAGCGCGTTGAGCGCAAAGCGTGGCCACTTGTTCATGATGCCTCCTGATGCGGATCTGGGCATGTGAGCGTTCATTGCACGATGACCACTTCTTCGGTATCGCTGCCGCCGTTGGACGACGTCACGTGGACCTTGGCCGGCGGTATCGGCGAGATCCCGGTGGCCAGGGTTTTCACTGCGCCGTCGCCGCCCAGGGCACCGATGGCGGCGCCGCTGCCGGAGGTGGCGGTGAGTACCGGCGGCGAGGTTTCGTCACTGGTCGAGGCCACCACGGTCAGTTGTCCGGAGCTGAGGCTGTATTGCGCGCTCTGGATCACCACCAGGTCGGTCAGGGTCATGGGCAGAGTGGTCGGCGTGCTGCTGGCGATGGCCAGGTGGTTGTCGGCGGTCACTTGCAAAGTGGTTGGCAAGGTCGGGTTGACCGAGGACTGCGCGTACCAGCTGCCGGTGCTGTTGGCTTCGGTCATGTTCAGCACCGGGGTGCTGCTGGTGACGGCCGCCGTACCCGGAGCTGGCGGAGCAAGGACGAACACGTCTTGCTGCGCCACCGGTGCGCTGTCGCCGGCCTTGCGCGAGTAGGTGCTGCGCTGGGTGATCATTGGCGTAGGCCGGACCACCGTCGACAACTTGCCCGAAACGGCGAACACGTTCGTCCGCAGATCGAGGCCGTTAGGGCCTTCGATGCGTACGTAGTTAGTGTTGAACGGGCTGCCGGTGACTGCCTCGTTGAGGTTCGGGTCGCCGACGAATTGTTCGGCGGCACCGGTCAGCGGATTGGTCTCGGTGTAGGGACCGTTGACGCTGCGCAGGAACGGGCCGATGTCACCCTTGAGCGCGCCGTCATAGGTTTTCGGCGTACCGATACCGATGTCGCGGGTCATGTTGATCGCGCGCCGCCCGGGGGTGTCGATGTTGAACACGTCGACGCCATACGGGTGGGTGATGACATAGGTGCCGGCGGTCGGTACATCGACGCGAATGCGGATTCGGGCGAAGCTGACTTGATCGCCCTCGACCGGCTCTTCAGCGGCGAATGCGGCTTCGATGGCGCTGACGTAGCCCAGATCAATCCCCCGTGCGGCGTCGACGAGGGCCGTTTCGCCGGTGAACCAGAACGCTTCGTCGGGAAAGTTTGTCGGGAAGACAATCGGTTGGGTGTCGTCGAATACACCGGGGGTTGGCAGCAGCGAGCACATGTACGACGGCGCGCCGGGGGCGCTGGGTACTCGGGAGCTGAGCGCTTTGGACAGGCACAGATCCAGGGTGCGACCGTGGGAGTCCTGATACCAACTGGCGAAACCACCGTTGGCCGGCGCGTACGGGCCGGGGTCAACAGCAAACAAAGCGGCTTGGGCAATGCCTTGGGCCAATGCGCTCACGACCAGGACAGTCGCGGTTTTGGACAGTAAAGGGTGCATGAGTTAATCCCTCTATCAAAGTACCTGCCCCTTGGGGATGGGTCAGTTGCACAGGGCCTGTACACCTTCCATGCCAAGGTGCGATGAATGGGCGGGAGAGGGCCGGGATAGAGGGTTTGACGCGCAGAAGGGTCAGGTTTTTGGCCAGCGGGGAAAGGGCGTCATTCCCCAGAATCGGGGACGGTGGGGATGAACACTGAATACCTGTCGTACACCGAACCCTTGTAGGAGTGAGCCTGCTCGCGATAGCGGTCTCCCTGTACCAAAAATCTCAGCTGACCCACCGCGATCGCGAGCAGGCTCACTCCTACAAGGGATTAGCGGTGTCTGTGGGATCAACTCAACCGGGGCGATACCCCCGCAACCGGGCAAACCCCCACCCGTGGGCTATAACCCTATAGGGACGTATAGAGAAGTCGCCGCCATGAACATGCAGTCGAAATCGCTTCCGGTCGAGGAGGGCAACCTGCGCTTGAGCTCGCGCAAGCAGTCGTTCAACCTGCTGCGCTGGTTTTCGCTGATCAGCATGGCGGTGATTGGTACCGTGGCCATCGCGCTTGGCGCGGTGTCGACGCGTTTTGTCATTGATGAAAGCGTGCAACGCGATGCCTTGCTCACCGCGCAGTTCATTCAGGCGATCGCCTCGGCCGAGGTGCGCCATGTGTCGATTCCCAATGTGCGGACCATGGGCGAATTGCTCGATCCACGTCAGGACACGCATTTTCCCGACGTCAGTCCGCAAGCCCGGGCTGATGCTCGGGGTGAATTTCTCGATCACATCGAACACTTGCCGGATGTCATCCTCGCCAACATTTATGCGCCCGACCGCCAAGTGATCTGGTCGACCAACCCGGTTCTGATCGGTACCAGCATTCATGCCGACGAAGACCTCGATCGTGCCTTCAACGAAAAGATTCCCGTATCCGCCAGCTACCACGATGTCGACAAGGCCCGCGAAGAACAGAAATTCATCACGCCACCGGACTACATCTTCATCGAGAACTACATTCCGCTGTTTGACGCCGAGGGCAAGAACGTCACAGCAATGGTCGAGATCTACAAGGAGCCCAAGGATCTGATCGCACGCATGGAGCGCGGATTGGTTCTGATCTGGCTGGCCACCGCACTGGGCGGCGGGCTGATTTATCTGGGCCTGTACTGGATCGTGCGGCGCGCGGCGATCTTGCTCGCGGCCCAGCAAAAACAACTGATCGCCAATGAAACCTTTGTCGCGCTGGGCGAGATGTCTTCCGCCGTGGCGCACAGTCTGCGCAATCCGCTGGCGACCATCCGTTCCAGCGCTGAACTGGCGCTGGAGTTCGACGCCGGCCCGGCCGAGAAAAACATCAACGACATCATCGGCCAGGTCGACCGCATGTCGAAGTGGGTGCGCGAGCTGCTGCAATCGCTGCGTCCGCTCAACGATGATCCGGAACCGGTGAATCTGGTGGCAGCGCTGCACGAAAGCCTTGTCGCGTTTGAACAGCAGATCGCCAGAGCCGGCGTGCAGGTGGTGTTTCATCCGCAGCACACGCCCATGGTGCTGAGCCAGCCGGTGCAACTGACACAGATCCTCAACAGCCTGCTGGCCAATGCGCTGGAGGCGATGGACAAGGGCGGCACACTGACCGTCCGCCTGGAACCGAGCGAAGACCGTGGCGTGTGCGTGGTGCTCAGCGACACGGGTAAAGGCATGAACGAAGAGCAACGGACCATGGCGTTCCGGCCGTTTTTCACCACCAAATCGGGTGGTTTGGGTGTCGGCCTGGTGCTGGTCAAACGCATCATGGAACGCTTCGGCGGCGGCGTGACCCTCGACAGCCGCGAAGGCGAGGGCACCACCGTGCGCCTGGCCTTCCAACTCGTCCCCTGATTCACACATTCCCCCTGTAGGAGCTGCCGAAGGCTGCGATCTTTTGATCTTGATCTTAGAAACCAAGATCAAAAG